>JBDSBP010000620.1:0-12738 GCA_039921525.1 Chitinophagaceae bacterium
GCCATTCAATTGACAGTTGGACAAGCAGCGATTCTACAAAGAATTCCAGGAAAACACAAACCTGCATTAATGTTGAGAACAGATGTGGCCAATATTAATGGTAGTGAATTCCCAGGATATTTATTCAGCTAATTAATTGATGATGCCGTGGAACAGGCGATTGCCCTGGATGCTGCCGCTGTAGTGGTGAATTTGCTGCGTTTACCCAATCAGCCAGATCTGCATTACCAGGGTATAAAAAATATAGCGCATCTGAAGCCTCAGTGTAAGCGTGCGGGGATGCCTTTGATAGTAGAGCCATTGGTAATGAGAGACAATTTAATGAATGGTGGCTATATGGTAGATGGGGATATTGATAAAATTCTGCCTTTAGTACGACAGGCATCCGAACTCGGGGCTGATATAATCAAAGCTGATCCCTGTGATAATGTAATTGATTATCACCGTATCATCGAAATCGTCGGAAGACCGGTACTACTACGCGGCGGTGGAAAAGCAACCGAAAATGAAGTGTTGCAGCGAACTTTTGAACTGATGCAACAAGGCTAGAAAGGAATTGTTTACGGACGAAACATTATTCAACATGAAAATCCATCAGGTATGGTCCGGGTTTTAATGGCTATCGTTCACTATGGAGCCAATGCCGAAGAGGCGATGGAAATTTTACAACAGGTTAAATTAGAAAAAATGACGAAGAAAAGAAGAATCAAATTTGCTATTATAGGTTGTGGTCTCATGGGGCGTGAGTTTGCGGTAGCCACCACACGCTGGCCCGCTCTGTTGGAAACAACAGCATGCCCGGAAATTGTAGCAATCTGTGACGTGAATAAAAATCTTTTTGGTTGGTACACGGATAATTTTGACTCCATAAAAACAACAACAACAAACTACCAGGACTTACTTTCAGACAATGAAATTGATGCAATTTATTGTGCCGTGCCACATAACTTGCACGAAAAAATTTATATAGATATTATTAAGGCGGGTAAGCACTTAATGGGCGAAAAACCGTTTGGAATTGATTTGGAAGCCAATAAGAAAATTATGCAGGCAATTCGCGAAAATCCCGGTGTTTTTGTACGCTGTTCCTCTGAATTCCCGTATTACCCCGGCGCTCACCAGATACACAACTTTATCCAGGAAAATCAGTGGGGTAAAATTATAGAAGTAAACGCTGGCTTTCTACATTCCTCTGATGTTAATTTCAATAAGCCGATTAACTGGAAGCGTATGATTGAAATAAATGGAGAATACGGTTGTATGGGAGACCTGGGGATGCATGTGTTGCATATTCCAATCCGCTCGGGATGGATTCCAAAAAGAATATCAGCATCTCTTTCCAACATAGTAAATGAACGTCCGGATGGCAAGGGGGGAATGGTTCCCTGTAAAACCTGGGATAATGCAACCCTGTCGTGTATAGTAGATCATCCCCTGGAGAAGTACAGTTTTCCAATGACATTAAAAACATATCGTTTTGCACCGGGGGAAATAGATACATGGTACCTGGAAGTAATAGGAACGGAATTCAGTGTGCGTTATAGCACAAAATATCCTAAAACACTCCAAACAATGCGCTATGAAAATGGCGGAAAACAGGAATGGAGATATGAAGATCTTGGGTACACTTCCGTGTTGAATACCATCACCGGGGGGATTTTTGAATTTGGATTTACAGATGCAATATTACAAATGTGGGGATCTTTTGTGGAAGAATTGACAAACGCCCATTTCAATAAAGTTTTTGGATGCATTACACCAGAGGAAACACTTGTTCAGCATCAAATATTAACAGCATCATTGAACTCTGGAAAAACAGGTAACACTCAGTCACTCCTTTAAAACTTACTCATGAAAAAAAGCATGAATACCGGGCGCGGGTTTTAAGCAAAACCAGCCTGTTATTTTCTGAAAAATAGTAGTATGAATGAGGCTAAAAGTAGAAGAAAAAGTGATAAAGGATGATTATTTTCGCTACGTAGATTATTATAAGTTGAAAGGGTCAATATCAGGTCGTTTACTATGAATGTGTAAGAAAAATAAATCTGAAAAATATATGAGGCCAATTCCTATCGCTATGAAAGAGTTTAAGCGTTTATCTTTTTACTTCACTACACAAGAAAAACCTGTTCCAAAAAAAGCGATCAGCATTCTCCTCGTTCTCCAGCTATGTTGTATTGCTGCTTTTGCACAGGTAATAATTACTGGGGAAGTTAAGGATTCAAAAGGTGCAATACTATCAGGGGTAAGCGTTAATCTTAAAAGATCCAGGGTAGGAACTACAACTAACCAGGAGGGTAAATACTCAATTAATACCCGCGCGCAGGGAGTGCTTGTTTTTACTAATGTTGGTTATGTAACACAGGAAATAAGTGTTGATGGTAAGACGACGATCAATGTAGTCCTTGATTCAGCAATCACATCAATGGATGAAGTAACCGTAGTTGGCTATGGCACTCAGAAGAAAACGAGTCTTACCAGTGCTGTAGCAGATATTAAGGGGGAAGACCTGAATAAACGTTCTGTGGCAAATGCACAACAGGCTTTGCAGGGACTTGCTCCGGGGGTAACGGTGATGGATAGGGGAGGGTATCCCGGTGTCTCGGATGTAACAATACGTGTAAGAGGAATAACCACGTTAAGCGGGAATGATCCTTTGGTGATTGTGGATGGCATCGAGCAGCCCCTGAGAGATATTAACCCCGCTGACATAGAAAGTATCGCGGTACTTAAAGATGCAGCCTCTACTGCCATTTATGGATCAAGGGCTGCGAATGGCGTGGTACTGGTTACCACGAAAAGGGCAAAATCAGGTCAAGTATCGGTAAACCTGAACAGCTACTATGCTATACAGAATGTTATATACAATCCCAAGCAAATGGGAATGAAGGATTACATGGTCTTACAGAATGTTGCTTATGTTAACGCAGGTTCTCCCGCCCCATTCCCCGATTCTCTGATCAATATATGGGTTAATTCCACCGACAGGATAAAATATCCACTGGTTAACGACTGGATCAATGTAATGTTTAGCCCGGCCGGTCAGCAAAATCATACCTTAACCGTGTCAGGTGGTACGGATAAAATGAAAAGCTTATTATCGGTCAATTTTTTCGACCAGGATGGAGTTATTCCAAATTCCAATTCCCGGCAGCCTGGCATTCGCTTCAATACAGATTATAAAGTTTCCAATAAAATTACCTTATCAGGCGATTTCAATTACCGGTTAAAGGATTATCATCAACCAACATACGCTGAAAGTTCGATCAAGTATATGTGGGCCAGCTCCAACTTTGCTGTTCCACGCTACCCGGATGGTACGTACGGCCTCAGCTCCGACGGTATTAGTCCGCTCGTGCAGGCTGAATTAAGAGGATTATCTTATTTCAAAAATAATTTTGGCGTTGCAAATGTGAAAGCGGACATAGAGATATTGAAAGGACTTAAATTTCAAACCCAATATGGCCTTACACTTAACGGATTGAATCAAAAAATATACTCAAATGCCTACACCATCCGCGATTATTATGACCCTTCCATAATCAGGCAACAGGTAACTACCAATTCGCTTACTGAAATCCGTGATTACTCGGAGCAGTCAACTTGGAACAATCTTCTCACTTATGAAATATCAACCGGAAAGCATTCTTTTAAAGGGCTGGCAGGGTACTCACAAGTAGCTAATAAATATAATTACCTTTCTGCTACCCGTAAAGATTTTTACAATAACGATGTACAATCCTTGTCACAGGGATCGCTTGCCTCAAGAGACAATACGGGATATGAGTCCGCATGGGGGCTTCGTTCTTATTTTGGCCGCTTTAATTACAATTATGCCGAAAAATATTTTGTCGAACTGAATGGCCGTTACGATGGATCTTCACGGTTTACAGGAAAGGACCGATACAGTTTTTTCCCTTCAGTATCCGGTGCCTGGCGCATTTCCAAAGAAAAATTTTGGAATGATTTTTCAAGTGCTGTCAATGAGTTTAAGATTCGTGGATCCTGGGGTAAGACCGGGAACCAAAGCGTAGGCTTATATTCTTATCTGGAAACATTGTCGGCATTAAACTATAATTTTGGAGGAACTCCTGTCCAGGGCCTTTATCAATCAACAGATGCAAATGCTAACCTAACCTGGGAAACAACCACACAGTCTGACATAGGCCTGGATGCCGCTTTCCTGAACGGCAAACTCGGTGTTACATTTGACTACTATAAAAAGATGACAGAGGGGATTCTCCTTTACCTGCCTATTCCTCTCACGATAGGATTAAATGCACCTCCTCAAAATGCAGGTAATGTGGAAAATAAAGGATGGGAATTGGGTGTTTCCTACAGATCCGCAATAAAGGATTTTCATTTTGGACTGGCATTCAATGTCTCAAACGTCAGCAACAAAATAACAAGCCTTGCAGGCACAGGACCATACATCCAGAATAATTATTGGGTAACAACCATTCAACAAGTAGGAATACCCATTAATTCATATATGGGCTATAAAACAGACGGATTCTTTAAAACACAGCAAGAGGTGGACGCTTATCCTACCTTATTTCCGGGAACAAAACCAGGAGATCTGAAATACGTGGACATAAACAAAGATGGGATCCTTAATTCCTCTGATATGGAGCCTGTCGGTTCAGATATCCCTCATTATACTTTTGGGCTTAATATGAACTTTGATTACAAAAATTTCGACATGAATGTTTTCTTCCAGGGAGTTGGAAAAGCACAGGCAATGATTGGCGAAGCGTCAGGAAATATCGAGTGGCAAAGTTTTGTAATGGATTTTGAAAAAGATTATTGGACACCCGGAAATACCAATGCTAAGTTTCCACGACCCGAAGCATTTGCTGATAAAAATTGGGTTAATTCTGATTTCTGGTTGATTAATTCTGCTTATTTAAAATTGAAAAATATCCAGTTAGGATATACGCTGCCTGCGTTACTGACACAACGTGTTAATATCCAAAAATTGAGACTATACGTTGCTAAATCCAATGTATTTACTATTTCTCATGTCAACAAATGGGGAATGGATCCTGAATTTAATACCAGCATGCGGGAATATCCACAACTCTCCCTGAGCACGGTGGGGATTAATGTTACTTTTTAATTTTAAAAAATAAAAACGACTATATGAAACTTATATTAAAAATATATATAAGCATTTTCATCGTTCTGATTAGCCTGGGTTGTAATAAAGATATACTGAATACTATTCCGAATGACCGTATAACTTCAGACATTTTCTGGACATCGGAAAAGGATGCAACTATTGCTTCCAATGCTCTTTATACTTTTCTTGACGGTACCAATCAATTGCGAAGGGATGTGTTTTCCGATATAGCCCATACAAACACGGAGTATGGCGACTATAAGGCAATAGAAGTAGGGGCGTATAACGCTACCAGCCCCGTAGTTGAAACTGAATGGACCAATGATTATAAAGGTATTCAAGGCGCTAATTATTTTCTGGAAAATGTTAGTAAGGTTGTTTCAACAGACAAATCTTTAATTACCCGTTTAACGGGCGAAGTTCGTTTTCTACGCGCCTACTTTTATATGAACCTGGTATTTATTTACGGAGATGTGCCGCTTATTACGAAATCTATTACCATCGATGAAGGAAGAGTAGTGACCCGAAACGCTGCCAGTGAAATCTGGGATTATATCTATAATGAACTTAACACTGCTGCCAACGTACTGCCGGCTGTTGCGAGTGACAAAGGAAGGATTACTAAAGGTGCGGCTTTGGCCTTAAATGCACGCGCAATGTTGTACGCAAAGCGATATGATAAAGCAGCTGTGTTGGCAAAATCAGTGATGGATATGGGTGCTTACAGCCTCTACCCTTCTTACCAAAGGCTTTTCTCATATGCTGCGGAAAGTAATAATGAGGTGATCCTGGATAAACAGTTTTTAAAAGATGTTTACTCAAACAATGTCATGGCTCTCTTTGCTCCCTTTTCAATTTTATCTAATGGAGTGACCATGGTGCCACTTAAAAAAATTGTGGACAGTTACCAGATGACCAATGGTAAAAATATTCTTGAAACCGGTAGTGGCTTTGATTCTTTTAACCCTTACAAGAATCGCGATCCGCGTCTTAAATATTCTGTCTTTGTGCCGGGGGATACACTTCCTGCCGGAACAGTTTTTGATTCGCGGCCAAACAGTGGTACCGCAGATGCGGTGGGGTCCGGTTACCAGATGTCTGTAACCGGTTATTATGTAAAAAAGTATATAAACAAAGAAGATGTTAATGATCTGTCTAATTCCGGGATTAATATAATATTGATCCGTTATGCCGAAATATTATTGACCTACGCAGAAGCGAAAACTGAATTGAACCAGCTTGATGCTTCTGTTTATGCTGCTATTAATACGGTGAGGCAACGCCCTGATGTAAATATGCCTTTAATTAATCAATCACAAACGCAGGCAGACCTCAGGACAACTATTCGTAACGAACGCATGGTAGAATTGGCTTTTGAAGGACAACGTTTCTTTGATATTCGTCGCTGGGCAATTGCATTGGATGTTTTTAATGTACCTATTGCAGGACTTACCTACGTTAACAACGGACAATTGACAACGGTTTTTCAACCCGGATTAGTAAGAAGTTTTAAGCAACGTGATTATTTATGGCCTATTCCGCAAAAGGAGCTGGATCTGAATAAGAACCTGGTCCAAAACACCGGCTGGTAAATTTGATCTTTTAAAAGTGCAACCAGGGTAACATAGTAAAAAACAATTATAATTTAATGAAAAAAGCGATGTTTTTAGGGAAATGTTTGGGCATGCAAAGAACCTATCGGTTAGTTGCGCCTGTTATACTTATTGCGATATCCGTATTGTTCGCTGCATGTAAGAATAACGAAAGGGGAAGCAAGACGGGGAATATGAACAGCATGCAGGTACCCCAGGGATTCACTATTGAACAGGCTGTGGATTCCACTTCGATAAGTTATCCCATGTTTGCTGACTTCGATAATTCGGGAAGACTTTTTTTATGTGAGTCAACAGGAGAAACATTCTCCACTCCGGAGCATCTGAAAAAGCCTCCATACCACATACGTCTTTTGCAGGATACGGATGGAGATGGGACGTTTGACAAAAATACCATTTTTGCCGATTCCCTCACTTACCCAAAGGGTGCGGTTTTCTACCAGGGAAGTCTCTATGTTGCTTCTGCACCGGATCTTTTGAAGCTAACAGACACTAATGGTGACGGGGTTGCTGATAAACGAGAAGTGATCCTTACCGGTTGGGTTTTAAGTAGCAACGCAGCTACATTTGGGGGACCATTCATGGGGCCTGATGGCTGGTTTTATTTGGTTGATTCACGGCGCGGATTTGATATTACCACCAAAGAAGGTAAGGAACTCAAAGGAAAGTCAGCCAGGATTTGGCGGTGCCGTCCTGATGGAAGCGGACTTGAGGCAGTATGTGGCGGTGGGTATGATGATGCTGTTGAACTGGCCTTTATGCCGGCAGGGGAAACCATCGGTACCATGACCTATTTTACTGACCCTATGAATGGTTTTCGTGATGCGATAATGCACTGGGTTTACGGGGGTGTTTATCCTAAGCCCCAGCAAGTAATCGAAGATGACAGCCTTAAATTAACCGGCGATCTCATGCCCACCATGACAAAGTTAGCTCGAGTGTCTCATTCGGGCTTATTGCGGTATAATGGATCATCGTGGGGTACAGCTTTTAAAGGGAATATCTTCGCCGCTCAATTTAATACCGGCCGTATAATGAAATACATTATCACGCCTGTTGGAGCTACATTTGAAACGAAAGAAGAGCCCTTTATAACTTCCGCTAATCCGGATATACACCCGACTGATGTGTTGGAAGATGCTGATGGCAGCTTGTTAGTGGTAAATACAGGAGGGTGGTTTATTGCCGGATGCCCACTCTCGGTGGTCGCTAAAAAAGATATTAAGGCTGGTATATATCGTATTAGAAAAACGGATGCCAAAGTAATTGATGATCCCTGGGGAAGGAAACTAAATGTATCTAAAATGTCGCCCCAGGACCTGGTAAAATATGTACTGGATGATTCGCGCCCTGCTGTACAGAGGCAGGCTGTTGAACAATTGGTGATGGAGGGCGAACCTGTAATAAAGGAAATTAAAAACGTGTTACTGTCATCTGAAAATGAAAATGCGCGAACAGCGGCTGTTTTCATCCTTTACAGGATCGATAAACCAGAAGCAATGGACCTTATACGTGGAACACTGAATGACAAAAGCGCCATCGTTCGCACAGCCGCAGCCTCCGTATTGGGATTAGCAAAAGATAAACAATCAGTTTCTAAACTGATGGAGATGGTGCAAAGGGAGAAGGCGCCGGTACGCCGCCAGGCTGCAACTGCCTTAGGACAAATAGGCGACACCAGTGCCGTTAGTGCCCTGGTAAAAGCATCATCCAACCCCGATGATCGTATGGTTGAACATTCAATTATTTATGCACTGATCACGCTGCGGTCGCCAGATGCCCTCCTCCGGGCTTTATCAGATTCTGCTTCTACGATACGCAATTCCGTGCTGATAGCGCTTGACCAGATGGATGGATCACCATTGAAAAAAAATCAACTGGTACCTTTTCTCAACAGTAGTAATAAGCAATTGCAACAAACAGGTATCTGGGTTGCGATGCATCATCCCGACTGGGCAGATATTGTAGCAGACTTTCTTAAAGAGCATCTGAATAAGAAAGACCTTACTGCTGAAGAAACAGCTTCAATGAGTGCCCTCATGGTTAAATTTAGTAATAATAATCAGGTTCAGAATTTCATTACAGATCAATTGAATAACAGAAATGTAGCTTTATCAAAAAGGTTATTGTTAATTGATGTTATCAATCATTCTGACGTAAAGAAATTACCAGCGTCCTGGGTAAATCAACTACGTAACCTGCTACACAGCGATGATCATGAAATCCGCTCAGAGGTTTTAAATCTAATAAAAACGCGCAGGATATCTGTATTAAATACCGAGTTGAACAAGATCGTACAAGATTCAAAAATGCCAACAGACTTCAGGCTCAGGGCGCTCAGCGCACGACTGATGTCTGACCCGCAGTTATCTGCGACGGAATTCAGGATGGTCCTGGAATATTTAAACCCGAAGAATGAGTCCCCTGTTCGGCAACAGGCATCCCGTCTGTTAACCCAGGTAAAACTAAGTGAATCGCAGTTGGTCACCCTCGCCAGTGAACAGGTTACTACGGCAGATATTTTTCTTTTACCAGATCTTGTAAATGCTTACAAGGGAGGAAACAGTGAAGCAGCAGGATCGGCTTTGATCGTTGCATTACAATCATCTAAAGATAAAGACCGCTTAGGCAATCTATCTGTTACTGATATGGAAAAACTGTTTGAAACGTATCCCAAGCCTGTTCAGGTAGCGTCCGCCTCGCTGGTAAATATTTTAAAAGAACAGCAGGCGTCGAGACTGGGGGAATTAACAAAGCTACAATCCGACCTTAAAAGGGGAGATGTGGGTGCAGGAAGGGCGCTTTTCTTTGGCAAAGCTACTTGCTCTGTCTGTCATTCTGTTAGCGGAAAGGGAGCGGATTTTGGACCTGATCTGTCCAATATCGGTGAAATTCGTTCACGCCATGATATCCTCGAAGCTATTATGTACCCCAGCGCCAGTTTTGCCAGGGAACATGAAACTTCTAAAATTGTAACAAAGAGTAATTCGTACCAGGGCATTATCAGGGAACAATTACCAGACGTTGTTATCGTATCAACAGGGCCAGGTTCCAAAGTGCGCATCCCAAGGTCTGAGATCACCTCTATTCAGCCGGAGACGGTGTCCATGATGCCTCCCGGTCTACTCAAACAATTAAGTGTTCAGGAGATGTCAGACCTGGTGTCTTATCTTGAATCACTGCCTGACGGAATGGGCCAGATAAAAAGCAAGGAGTAAATGGAATTTGTCTCCTAATTAGTGGAGATAACCCGGTTTAATATTAGAGCAGTTTTGATGAAGGTGTTAATAACAAAAGACAAAAAATGAAAAGAATAATTCTGTTAATCCTTGTTATTATACCTGCCATAGGCATAACCATTGAAAGAGGCTTTGCTCAAGCAAAGCAGTCTCAAAAGACAATTCATCTTTTAAATGGAAAAAATCTTGACGGCTGGTACACTTTTATTAAGGACCGGGGACGTGATAAAGACCCCAAAGCGGTATTTACGGTAAAAGACAAATTATTGCACGTATCCGGTGAAGAATGGGGCTGCATGACTACTAATAAAGAATTTGAAAATTATAAACTGGTGGTAGAGTATAAATGGGGCGTAAAGGCTTCCGGTGAAAGGTCAGACAAAGCCCGCGACAACGGCATTCTTTTCCATTCTACTGGTACCGATGGCGCCTATTCAGGCACATGGATGCATTCAATTGAATGCAATGTAATTGAAGGTGGCACCGGCGATTTTATTGTTGTTGGTGATGGAAGTAATCAATTTACTCTAACTGCGCCTGTGGCCCATGAAAAACAGAATGGGTCGTATCTTTTCCAACCCGGCGGGGAGCTGGTAACTGTAAATGGTGGTCGTATTAATTGGGAAGGCCGTGATCTGGAATGGAAGGATGTGAAAGGGTTTAGAGGAAAAAACGATGTTGACAATCCTGTTGGCGAGTGGAACAGGCTGGAATGTATCGCCAAGGGAAATGAACTCTCTATTTATCTTAATGGAACACTCGTAAATCATGCAATAAATGTTAAACCAGGTAAGGGCCGACTACAAATTCAGTCGGTGGGTGCAGAAATATTTTACAGGCGGTTTGACGTAACACCATTATCCGCTGACTCATCATTTATTCCCCAAGGATATAAGCAACTATTTAATGGAAAAAATATGTCAGGATGGAAGATACACGGAACGGAGAAATGGTATGTTGATAATGGAGAGCTGGTTTGTGAAAGTGGCCCTGATAAAAAATATGGGTATCTATCAACAGATAAAGAGTATAAAAACTTTATACTCGATCTCAATTTCAAACAGGAAGCAAATGGTAACAGTGGCGTGTTTATTCGCTCAACTATCAAGGGGATAAATATCACCGGGTGGCAGGTAGAGGTGGCACCTTTAGACTTACATACCGGGGGGATTTATGAATCCGGCGCGGGAGGACGCGGCTGGCTCATACAACCAGGTGCTGAAAATGAAAAAGGGCTAAGGCAGGGAGAATGGAACCACATGCGCATGAAAGTGGTAGGGGGTGAGATCACCACCTGGCTTAACGGTAAGCAAATGGTTCATCTTACAGATGCCAAATTAGCAGTAGGAAAAGGATTTATCGCGCTGCAGATTCATGCGGGCGGAGGTATAAAAGTTAGATGGAAAGATTTAAAAATAACGGAATTATAATTCATGGCCGTTTTGGTGTAAGAAAAAATTATTGATAGTTGGATCTATCCGCCGTGGCGCGCAGTAGCTGTCCTAGAAATTTTCAAAATCTTCTTCCGTTTATCAAAAAAGAAAATTGAGGTGCCTATAATCGGTGGACAAGAAGTGAAAAATATCGACACAACCTGAAGAAGCACCTGGTATCTTATCATGATATGATGATCATCACAGTCCTGTTATAGGTAGCCCACGGAACGGAATATAAGACATTACAAGTTGCATTGCACGCTGGAAAAAAAGTAAGCACTCAGTCACTCCTTTAAACTTTTTAAGGAAAAGCATAAATATCACGCGCAGGTTGGGCAGATCCAGAATATTATTTTCTGAAAAATCGTACTATAAATGAGGATAAAAGTATGCGGTAAAGAGGTTAGTGAGAATTATATTCACTATTCATATGCTTGCAAATTGAAAGGTTCGATATAAGGTCATTTCATTGTCAATGATAAATTGTAAGAAAAATTAACTATAAGGTATATGAAATCCAGTTCTACTGCTACGAAAACGTTAAGGCGTTTGTCTTGTTACTTCACTAAAAAAGGAAGCTATTCCAAAAAAAGCGATCAACATTTTCCTTTTTTTCCAGCTGTGCGTATTAAAGGGATAGGAGGTGAGATCATCACCTGGCGTTATGGAAAGCAAATGGTTCATCATACAGTTGCCGAATTAGCATTGGGAAAAGGATTTATTGCGCTGCATATTCATGCGGGTGGAGGTATAAATGGTAGATGGAAAGATTTTACAGATAACGGAGCTATAATTTACAGCCGTTTATCAGCAATTAATGTGGATTAGTTATGCCAGCACGAATTATTTATTGAAGCTGTTGGTGAAAAATGATGGTTTCAATTAAAATCTGAACTAAACTGGATTGAATAATTGATGTTCATTGAAACCAAGACCTATTATACTAGTGTTATGTCAATAATAAACTGTCGGTTATGTTGGCTATCAGCTATCAGCAGTCAGCTATCAGGAAAACAATACGAGAAGTAGTTTCCTCCTGATAGCTGACAGCTGATAGCTGATAGCTGAAGGCTGATAGCCAAAGCGACATTTTTTAGTTGACATAACCCTAGAGTGCTCTCTTTTGAGAACTGAATATAGATTGTTGCTAATGGTAATTTCTTCCGGGATTATTATATAAAAACAAGTTTAAACCAAAATTAATGAATATGAAAGTCATAGTTTTTAAATGCAAAAATTTTTTTATATTACTATTGATTTGCCTTTTTATTATTTCGTCTACCGCAAACGCACAAACGAAAACAATATCCGGTACTGTAAGGTCGGTT
>JBDSBP010000621.1:0-26715 GCA_039921525.1 Chitinophagaceae bacterium
GCAAGGACAAACCTTTTCTTTGCTATATTCCTTACAATGCTCCCCATTCTCCGCACCAGGTACCGGATAAATATTTCAATAAATATAAAGCCAAAGGGTTAGATAACGAATTAGCCAGTATTTATGGAATGGTGGAAAACATTGACGATAATATTGGCAGAATTTTGCAGTATCTAAGAGAACATAACCTGGAAGAAAACACGATAGTTATTTTTTTGTCGGATAACGGGCCCAATGGCGTCCGTTACAACGGAATGATGAAGGGAATTAAAGGAACTGTTCATGAAGGTGGTACCCGTGTTCCTTTTTTTATCAGGTGGAAAAATCATATTCCGGAAGGGAAAACTAATGAAACTCCTGCAGGGCACATTGATATTTATCCTACCCTGCGAGACTTGTGTAATTTAAAACCTATCCCTGGAAAGCCCCTTGCCGGAGTTAGTTTAGCTTCTTTACTTTTAAATGATACTGCTTCTTTTGATCCCCATCGAAAACTCTACACACATGTAAATTTTATGGAGATACCTGCCGGAATAAACTCGGGAGGCTTCCGGTATAATCAATATCGTTTTGCATATGATACCGATAAACCCCAATTGTATGACCTCATGAAAGATCCGGGAGAAAAATCTGACCTTTCCATAATAAAGAGCGACATAAAAACACAATTCTTAAACGACTACAAAGCATGGTTTGCCAACGCCACAACAGGCTTCCAATATAACAGGCCTGTTGTACTTTCAATATCAGGAGCAGAACTGCCTGCATTTGAAGCTACTTTATCAGCAGGAATAAAATTTAAAGAGGGCCATGGATGGGCACATGATTGGGTTGAAAAATGGAATAGCATCAATGATAGTTTGTATTGGGAAATTGATTGTAAATATCCGGGAAATTACGTAGTAGAAATTGAATACTTGTGTAAAAAACCGGATGTCGGTTCCGATATTATATGCAGCATAGGAAGTGAAGATAAAAAAGTAGTCATTCAGAAGTCTTTTTATTCAAAACAAATTCAAAGTCCTGATAGAGTCCCAAGAAAAGAGGCGTATGAAATGAGCGGGTGGAAGCGCTTAAGAATAGGAACTTATCATATTGCCGAAGGAAAACAGATCATAAAACTAAGAACGTCTCATATTGAAAACGGTAATGTCGCCGAAATCAATTTATTACGTTTGACACCGGCAAAAGAATAGCTTTCATAAAAACTTTCAAAAGGACAAATAGCATCCAAAAATAAAACTGCTTGCACGATGTATTGCCAAATGTTGCACATTTGCAAGGCCAACAAAATCCTGATACAAAGCCAACCTTTCAAAAGAGCTGCGATTGACAATGTTACACATTATTTCGCTGTTCGACCCATCAGGTAATTTTATATCTTTTCAAAAAAAATTATTTCTTCCTTATGCTGCTGAATACCAAATCTTCCAGAAAAGCAACAACTTTCAATTCATCTTTGGTTTGTCCAAAATCTGTCAGTGCCGGAAGGTTGTTCTTGAAAAAATTTTGAAAATGTGCTATTTCAATAATACTACTTGCCAGAGACCTTGGATATTTATATTTTGGGTTAAAATCCAAAATAATATCTGCAATTACAGCACAAAGATCTTTGTAAGGCTTAAATAATTGCTCCTTATTATCTTCAGTTACATGTTTGGTTAAATATGCTTTTGAGCCTTCTGATATTATTATCTGGTGCAGGAGGTCTTCGTTAATATGTATTGTTTTATCATCATCCACAACTGTAGTAGCCAACAATTGAATTATTTTTTTAAGTTTAACTGAAGGCTCTTTAATATTATTTGTGTTAAAGACTACACGGAATTGCAGCCAACCCCAATACCAGGCGGTAATATAAATCAGCAACCTGTGCTTGTTTTCAAAATACCTGTAAATACCAGCTTCTGTTGTACCAATATCCTCAGCAAGTTTCTTAAATGTAAATAATTCAAACCCATTTTTATAAATTACCTGAATACTATGACGAATGATTTTTTTTCCAAGTTCCGTTTGCTCCGGGTCACGGAGAAACAGCTTTTCATTCATTCTTATTTGTAACTGTACTTCCATTTTTTAGCTTTTTTATTATTGCTATAGTTGTTCTAAAAGCAGATAAAGATAATATACAATTTTCTGCCGTACAAAAATTGTTAAAAGTTTTACAATTGTTTATGATAGTGTTACTATCATTTAAAGTAATATACCTATCTTCACCTTGTTAAATCAAAAATTAACTGATTGTGGAAATGAAACTAAATAAGTTTATAGAAGGGAAAAGCGACCTGCCTGCAAGTATTGTCGTTTTTTTTGCAGCCGTTCCTTTATGCCCTGCATTGCTTTATTACGCGTGCGCCATTGTTCGAAGGTATTATGGCAGGCATTAAATAATTACTGGTGCAAGGTTAAGTACATCAAGTCTTTATCAGTCCTGCATAACTTCACCTCCAACTCTTCTCCCACGGGAGAGCGGCAAAAATCTGCTTTTTTAAAGGCTCCAATTGGATAAACCAAATTTTCACGGACATCAATGTTAAACAGTTAAGAAAATCAACGATGGCAAAAACAAATATTTCTCTTATAAAATCAATTGCTAAACTTAACCATATACTAACGTTAGACCGCAAGGATATTACAGTCATTTATATGTTTGCTATACTTGCTGGATTAGTACAGTTATCATTGCCTTTAGGCATTCAATCGATTATCAGTTTCGTAATGGCTGGAAGAATATCCACTTCCATTATCGTATTGATCGCTATGGTAGTCTTTGGTGTATTCATTAATGGATTATTGCAGATAAGGCAATTACAAGTTCTTGAAAAAGTTAAGCAAAAATTATTCTTGCGCTATTCCCTGGAATTTGGAGACCGGTTGCCAAAACTAAATATCGAAAAGCTAGACAAGGAATATTTGCCCGAAATGGTAAACCGCTATTTTGAAACAATATCACTGCAAAAAGGGCTTGACAAGTTATTGATAGACCTTCCTGCTGCCACCATACAGGTTTTACTGGGCCTAATATTATTGGCTTTTTACCATCCTGTTTTTATTGCCTTTGGGCTGCTTTTACTTTCTATTGTATTGGTTATTATCCGGGTTACTTCTCCTAAAGGCCTTAAAACAGCCATGCTGGCATGTAGCTATAAATACGGTGTGGCCGGATGGTTGCAGGAATTAGCACGAACTGTAAAATCATTTAAATATACAAAGGGCACCTCACTGCACATCCAAAAAACAGACGAGTTAGTGAGTAAATATCTGGACGCCCGTACGATACATTTTAAAATATTGCTTACCCAATTTTGGAGCCTTGTTTCATTTAAAGTAATTATAACAGCGGCTATGCTAATAGTGGGGGCTTACCTGTTAGTAAATCAGCAGATAAATATTGGGCAGTTTATAGCGGCAGACATTGTAATTATAGCTATCATTGGCTCCATCGAAAAATTAATCACAAACCTCGACTCAATATATGAAGCATTGGTATCAGTGGAAAAATTGAGTATGATTACCGAAGCGGAAAAAGAACAAAGCGGCAATTTGACTTTACCATTAAAAAACGAAGGGGTAGCCATTGAATTCAGCAATGTTAGCTTTGCTTACAGTAATGAAATACCGGTACTCAATAATATAAATTTCTTTATTGCCCAGGGCCAAATTCTACAATTAAAAGGCGTATCCGGTGCCGGAAAATCAACTGTTTTGAGACTCCTTACTGGTGCATTTACTGGTTACAATGGCAATATTTTAATTGATGGCATACCTCTCGGCAATTACGACGTTCAAAGTCTCCGTCATCTGACAGGGATACTCCTCAGTAACCAGGATATTTTTCATGGAACGATACTTCAAAATATTACGATGGGTAATGACGCTATTAACATAGAACAAGTAACAAGGATGGCCAAACTTGTAGGATTAAATACATTTATTGAATCCAGCAAAGGTGGCTATGATTCAATTTTACTGCCTGTTGGTAACAAGCTGTCAAACAATGTACGCAAAAATATTTTATTAATTCGCGCACTACTGGGAGAACAGCGGCTTTTGTTGCTGGAAGATCCTTTTGACCACCTGGAACAGCCTTTTAGAAACAATGTTATTAAATATATAAAAGAAAAGAAAACAGCCACTGTTTTAATTGCATCGGAGGATGAACAGCTAAGCAGCTACTGCGATAAGGTTTCGATACTAAATCAAAATGGTGCGATAATTAACTAATCGGAATAAAATATTATATTCAATGAACAATTACTTAACCAGCGATATCGAACAGGCGTCAGGCGATAGCCCACTAACTTCCTTCTGCAAAGTATATAGAATACATAGAAAAAGCAGTGTGAAATTTTGGCTATGGGGTATGCTGATTCTGTTGCTATCCATCATGCTATTACCCTGGACTCAAAACATTCGGTCAAAAGGTACCATTACAACTTTGCGCCAGGAGCAACGCCCCCAGGAATTAAATACCATTATACCAGGCCGTGTGATTAAATGGTATGTAAAAGAAGGAGACTTTGTAAATGAAGGGGATACCGTTTTGCAATTAGGCGAAGTGAAAATAGATTATTTTGACCCTCAATTATTAGCCCGGACCCAACAGCAGATAACTGCCAAACAACAAAGTATTGAAGAGTATAAAAATAAGGCCACAACTACTATTACACAAGGCCAGGCATTGAAAAGGGGTAAAGAACTGAAACTACAATCATTGGAAAATAAAATAACACAACAAGAATTAAAAGTTCAAACCGATGAGGCTGATTTGGTAGCGGTAAATAACGAGCTTAATGTACATAAACGGCAAATAGATGCGGCAAAAATAATGCTCGACAGTGGAGCAATATCACTAAGCGAATTTGAGAAGCGAAAAGTAAATTATCAGAATGGATTGGCTAAAGTAAACAGCACAAATAATAAATTACTACAAGACCGGCAGGAACTCATCAATCTACGTATTGAACAAAATTCTGCTGTGCAGGACTATACCGATAAAATAGCAAAAACAGAAGGCGACAGGTTTTCAACGTTATCTAACGCAGCGAGCACGGAAGCAGAAGTATCGAAACTGCAAAACCAGTATGCTAATTATAATGCTCGTAATAAACTATACTACATCACAGCGCCCCAAAGCGGGCAAATAACCAAGGCTAGAAAAGCTGGTATTGGTGAAATGGTAAAAGAAGGTGAAATGATGGTGGAAATTGTACCCAACCATATTCAATATGCAGTGGAAATGTTTGTTGACCCAATGGATTTACCGCTTATTGCAATGGGCCAGAAAGTACGTTTTATATTCGATGGTTTTCCTGTTATTGTTTTTAGTGGATGGCCAAAAAGTAGTTACGGAACTTTTGGAGGGACAGTAACAGCAGTAGAAACGTCGGTAAGTTATAATGGAAAATTCAGGGTTTTAGCAATTGAAGACCCGAAGGAAAAACCATGGCCGGAACAATTAAGAATGGGTGGTGGAGCCAATGGAATCGCGTTGCTAAAAGATGTTCGTATCTATTATGAAATATGGAGAAATATCAATGGATTTCCGCCTGAGTACTATTTTTCAGGATCAAGTAAAGAAAATATTGATAAAAAAAAGAAATAATTTTTAACATTCCAATTCACAAGACTCAATGTGTTTTCCAAAATATATACTCACCTTATTTACTTTTATTGTATTCAGACAGCATACATTTTCCCAGGGAGATAAACATGTAATATTTACACCTGAAGTGTTTATTCAACAGGTAAAATTATACCATCCAGTTGCCAAACAGGCTAATATATTAATAGATAAGGCAGTCGCTGAACTATTGAGTGCAAGGGGTGGCTTTGATCCTTTCATAAGTGCAGATGCCGGCAGAAAAACTTTTGATGGGAAAAATTATTACTACTATACCAGTCCGGAACTAAAGATACCTACCTCTATTGGAATAGATATAAAAACAGGTCTTGAAAATAACGGAGGCAATTTTCTAAACCCAGAGATCACTGCAGGCAAAACAAGTTATTTAGGGGTGGAAGTTCCATTGGCAAAAGGGTTGATGCTGGATAAACGAAGAGCTATATTAGAACAGGCTAAAATATTTCAACAACAAAGTGAACAGGAAAGATTAATGGCATTGAATGATTTATTGTTTGCCGCTTATTCAGATTACTTGCAATGGGCCGGCGCATTTCAGTTATTTAACATCTATTCCAAATTTGTAGATGTGGCGAATAACCGGTTGCGGTTGGTACGCATTGCCTACACAAACGGAGACAGGGCAATGATTGATACTATTGAAGCTTTTACACAGGTTCAAAACTACCAGTTGCAACAGTCAGAAGCACTACTTAAACTAAATAATGCTACATTTGACTTATCAAATTACCTTTGGCAAGCCGGCGATATTCCCACTCAGCTTCCTTCTCGCTTTGTACCGGACACTATACAGTTTTCTATGTTAATGGTACAACAACCGATAGATGATTTAATTAATCAGTCAACTATTCAAAACCCTGCTTTAAAAAGTTATGAACTTAAATTAAACAGCCTGGAAGTAGAACGAAAATTAAAATTTCAGAGCCTGTTGCCTTCTTTCAACCTAAGCGCCAATTTATTAAATAAAAACTATTATGCTTTAAAAGGGATAGATGCTGCCTTATTGCAGCATAACTATAAGTGGGGAATTGAATTTAAGCTGCCGTTATTTTTACGGGAAGGAAGAGGGGCCTACCGCCAGGCAAAGTTAAAGATAAAAGAAACTGATTTACAGCTCATAAATAAACGCTGGCAAATTGAAAATAAGATCCGTACCTATTACAACGAGAATAGTTTATTAATGGAGCAATGGCAAACTGCTCAAAGTATATACAAAAATTATTATACGCTGCTACGCAATGAAGAATTAAAATTTAACCAGGGAGAAAGCACTTTGTTCTTGGTAATTAGCCGGGAAATAAAAGTGTTAGACTTACTCCAAAAACAGGTTGAACTGCGTATTAAATATTTTAAGTCCCGGTACGCAATAGAATGGTCGGCAGGCCTGTTGCGATAATAAACACAAAAAATCATCCGTTTGTCCCAGCGCACATGCAACAGTCTTTTGGTTTGAAATCAATGGAGAACCAGCATCTTTCATTTCCATAAATCGACTTATGGAAGCGCTCCGTGTATCTCCGTGTCTTCTCCGGGTAACTCTGTGTAACACCTCCGTCACACAGAGATGCTGGGTTCACGGAGATACACGGTATCACTCTGGCATTATTTGGATAAAATTTCATGGAAAGACGACTTTTTCTTTTTTTAACATTTCTATCGAAATCTTGTTGTATTACAAAGACCTGGCAAAAATTTGTTATTCCAAATAATCTGAAACCCTGACAATAACAACACTTCATTCACCATTTACTTTTGCAACATAAAATTTAAAAAAGAAAAAAATGAAATTAGCTAACAACAAAATTTTAATTACTGGCGGCGGAAGTGGAATTGGCCTGGGACTAACCGAAAGATTTGACCAGGAGAACAATACCGTTATCATTTGCGGAAGACGTGAAGCAGTACTTAAAGAAGTTGCAGATAAATTTCCATCAGTGATTACGAAAGTATGCGATTTGTCAATAGAGGCAGACCGTATTGAACTGTATAATTGGGTATCGGAAAACCATAGCGACTTGAATGTTTTGATCAATAATGCGGGCATTCAAAATTGGATAAGCATTTCAGATAGCGATTTCTACCAAAAGTCGTATGAAGAAATTACAACGAATGTTATAGCACCTATTCATTTAACAACACTGTTTACAAACTTAAAATCAATAAACACAGTTATTAATGTTACATCAGGTTTGGCATTCATTCCACTTTCAAATGTTCCTGTTTATTGCGCTACAAAGGCCTTTGTACGTTCCTTCACACTTTCTTTGCGATACATGCTAAAATCAAAGAACATTGAAGTGATTGAAATGATACCACCGGCTCTAAATACAGACCTTGGAGCAAAGGGCATACACGATGGATACCCTGCTGTCAGCGATTTCGTTCAAGCAGTATTTGAGCAGTTGAAAGAAGGTAAAACAGAATTGACATTTGGAACAAGCGAATCAAGAGCAAAAGCAAATAATGATGTTATAACTGACTATTTTAATAAGATGAATCCATAGCCAGTTTAACTAGTGTCTTGTCAATCATAAACTGTCGGCGGTTATGTTGGCTATCAGCTATCAGCGGTCAGCTATCAGGAAAACAATGCGAGAACTAATTTCCTCCTGATAGCCGATAGCTGAAGGCTGATAGCCAAAGCACCTTTTTAAAGTTGACATAACACCAATTGATTGTCACAACGTTCGTTTTTAAGATTGCCTAATCTATAACAACAAGCTAATCCAGGCATTATCCACTGTCGCAATTAACCTGTATAAAGGGCGCATACACACCCTCCTCATAAAAATCTTAAAAACTATTTTTATAAAAAAATCCAGGCAATGAGAAAATTAAAACTTCAGGTGCAAATGACCGTTGATGGCTACATTGCAGCACCAAAAGGCGAAATAGACTTTATGGAGTGGAACTGGGACGATGAACTAATAAGTTATATACAAGGAATAACAGAACCTGTTGACTGTGTTGTTCTGGGACGAAAACTTGCTGAAGGGTTTATTCCATACTGGGCTTCTGTGGCTGAAAACCCCGATCACGCTGAATTTACAGCTGGTAAGAAATTTACCGATACAAACAAAGTCGTTTTTACCAAAACCCTTGATAAGTCGCCATGGGGCAATACTGTTTTAGCAAAAGGAGAACTTGCCGATGAAATAAATAAACTAAAGAACCAAGATGGAAAAGACATCATCGCTTATGGCGGCGCAAATTTTGTGTCAGCTTTAATAAAACAGGGATTGATTGACGAGTATCATTTATTGATTAATCCAACGGCTATTGGTAACGGAATGACAATATTCAATGAGGTTGATAGCAACCTAAATCTGAGATTGGTAAAATCCGTATCGTTTGATTGTGGAATTGTTGTTCTTAATTACGAGCCAAAACGCAACTAATCACTATTAAAACTACCGAACTTTCATAAATGAAGGTTTAGCTATTCTGACCGGAGGCTTTTTACCGGATTCATTATTGCTGCTTTAACGGATTCATAGCTAACTGTAAGCCACGCAATAAACAGGGCTGTTAAAGATGCTGCCACAAATATAAGCCAGCTTATATCTACGCGATATGCAAAGCTCTGTAACCAGGTGTCTATTGCATACCATGAAACAGGAACGGCTATAAATACTGCAATTAATATAAGCCTGGTAAAATTGCCCGATAATAAAAATAAAATATTGAATACAGACGCGCCCAATACCTTCCTCACACCAATTTCTTTAGTGCGTTGTTCGGCCATGAAAGCTGAAAGACCATATAATCCGAGACAAGAAATGAAAATTGCCAGAATGGCAAATAGATTAAAGATCTTTCCCATCTGCTGTTCGCCGCGGTATTGGTTTTCAAGATCTTTATCAAAGAAATTATATGAAAAAGGATAGGAGGGATTTAGCTGGAGGCTGATATTTTCCAATGCTTTAATACTGGACGCGGTATTAGCTGAAGTTGTACGAATTACCACAATTCCGCCCCATTTGCCTAGTCGCAAAACAACCGGCTCTATTGCATATTGAAGCGGCTTGAAATTAAAATCTTTCACCACCCCAATGATTGCACCTTTTCTATCATCGAATGTAAGTTGTTTTCCAACAGCATTGCTGACATTAAAGCCCATTAATTTCATCGCAGTTTCATTCACAACATAGCTGCTGGAATCACCTTTAAATGCTGAAGAAAAACTGCGTCCTTCCAGCATTTTTACCTGGAATACATTTACGAAATTTTCATCAATATCAATAGACGGGATAACTGTTTGCGATGTAGGATCTTTACCTTCCCATTGCACATTTGTGCTGCCGGATTCAAGATTGGTTGGCAAATCAGAAATGATCGTAAAATCATTTGTAAGCGGATGACCTTTTAACAAATTTTGCAGTGCCTGCTTCTTGCCCCACATTTCGCCGTTCATTGGCATATACAACAGGTTGTTTTTTTCAAATCCAAGATTTTTATTTTTTATAAAGTTTAGTTGTTTATAAACAATAATTGTTCCGGCGAGCAAAATGATAGAAACAACAAATTGAAGCAGCACCAGGCCATTACGAAATAAAAGATTCCCACCACCAATACTCAATTTCCCTTTTAATACCTTTATAGGCTTAAACCCCGACAAAAATAAAGCCGGGTAACTGCCTGCAACGAGGCCCGTTAGTATAGCAATAGATAAGAGTGAGAACATTAAATTTCCATCAGTAACACTTAGTGTAAGCGTTTTCTCGGCGAGCGAATTAAATGCTGGCAGCAGAGAGAATACGAGTGCAATTGCCAGGAAAAGAGATAGAAAGGATATCATGAGTGATTCCCCCAAAAATTGAAAGATTAACTGAATGCGGCCTGCTCCAACAACCTTACGAAGTCCTACTTCTTTGGCACGACGTGCAGACCGGGCAGTAGAGAGATTCATAAAATTAATGCACGCTATTCCCATAATAAAAAGCGCAACAATAAAGAAGGTATTTACATACTGAATGTTACCATGCCCGGGAAGATCGATCTGTAAGGCAGGATCCAAATGGATACTGGTAAGAGGTTGAAGATTAAACTTTACTTTCAGATCCTTCACATGTTCTTTGGCTATGCTATTTATCCGTTGATTTATTTTACTTAAAATGCTAGACGTTACTGGAACACTGCCATTGAGCTGGATATATGTGTAAAAATTAAAATTAGTCCAGGAATTATTTTTGACATTATTATCTCTTGCCGCCAGAAATGACATCGGCAAAACAAAGTCAAATTTCAAATGAGAATTAGAGGGGGCGTTAGCCAAAATTCCGGTAACAATCAGATTATCTTTATTGTCTTTTTTGATAATTTTCCCCATTGGATTCTCATCTCCAAAATACTTTTTAGCCATATCTTCTGTGATCATTATTGCGTCCGGGCGTAGCATGGCTGTGGCTACCTTGCCTTTTACTAATGTGAAAGAAAATAATTGCAGAAAATTCGAATCAGCATAAAAGACGTTTTTTTCATGGAATTTATGATCCCCTACCTGGAATAGTTCGGTATCTGGTTTACTTACCCGTGTACTGGCTTTTATTCCAGGAATTTCTTTTTTCAATTGCTCAGCCATACCCGGAGGGCTTACAGCCGCTTTAAAACCGGTTGCATTACAGGTAACACGGAAGATCTGCTCTTTATTAGCGTGAAACCTATCATAACTCAATTCATGCTGCACCCATAGAAGGATAAGAATGCTACAGGCCATTCCTATAGCTAAACCAGAAATATTCAAGAAAGAGAAAGCTTTATGCCTGGTGAGATTCCTAAAAGCAATTTTGAAATAATTCTTCAACATATCAATTTGGTATTTACTATTACGATTCCATCGAAATGAGGGGTAAATCCTATGCCATTTATGCAAAAGATTAACTATCAATAATTTAACCGGGAACACAATTTTTAAACTGTACGTTAACGAACATTAGTAGTGCAATTACGAACAGGCCAGACGGCAACCACAAGATAGTGATCATGGGTGCACCGTGCTAAATCCATCTTTTAGAATATATTTGTCAGTATATATTTGCATAATAAATTTGAACAACAACTTTTACATACCAAAAGAAACCTGCTTTAAAAATGTAATACATTCTATCTGGCAGGTTGATCAAATCACTTCTTTTGATAAGGAATATATAATACCCAAAGGAATAGTAGAAATTATTTTTAACTTCAGTGACTGCTCCTCTATTGTAGCTCAACTAGACAGCAAAAAATACCATTTACCAAATTGTTTTATTAACGGCTTCAACGTAGCTCCTATACAACTCAAACTTCCAAAACAACAGGTTTTTTTTGGCGTTGTCTTTCAGCCATTGGCCATAAAGAAAATTTTTGGTAGCCCGGCTTGTGAATTTTCAGGTATTACCGTTGATCTTACGCTACTTGATTCTGCCTTCCAGTCAATTTGGCATCAACTTGCAGAACAAGGTAGTTTTAATAATAGGGTCTCCATTTTCCTTGGTTGGGTTAAAAGAAATTGTATTGAGTGGCAGCCCCAGGAGCAACTAATGAATAATTTTTTATACGCTATTAACCAGCATGATTTTTCTGTAAAAGAACTTGCAAATTCATTATGTTATTCATCCCGGCATTTATCAAGAAAGATTTATGAAGCCACGGGAATGAACACCGAAGAAATTTTACTCTATAAAAAATACCTTCATGCAGTGCATCTGATTCATGATACTGACTTGCTACTGACAGCCATCGCATACCAAAGCCAATTTTCCGACCAATCGCATTTTATCAAATCCTTTAAGGCTTTCACGAAAATGACACCCGGTGAATACACCCAAAATAAGAGCGATGTAAAAGGACACATTTATGAGAATGTCCGTTAAATACAATTTAACGGGTAAACTTAAGGGCATCTTTGCAGAAAAAAAAATGAAGACAATAATCTTGATTGTTTCTATCAGTACTGCCAGCGGCCTGTTATTTGTAAATCTTTACACTTCTTTCATTGATGCTAGATCCTGGGGAAGTAATATTCCAGGCTCCATCGCTACAGCCCGTGAATATTTTAATATAGTAACTCCTGGAAATTTTTTCCGGATTTTTTCACCTGTAAATCAAATACTCGCATTGTTGAGTCTCATCCTGTTCTGGAGATCATCCCCCTGCATCAGGTTGTATTTGGGCATTGCTTTCGTCATGTACATTTTAGCGGATGTATTAACCTTTGCATATTTCTATCCACGGAACGATATTCTTTTTAAAACCGCTCTACTTACTGATGTAGACCTTCTTAGAAAAATCTGGTCTGAATGGAGTGGAATGAATTGGGTACGCACTTTGGTTCTCCTGATTGGAATCTTCTTCTCCTTCCTGTCGTTGCATAAAATTTATTCCCTTTTAATGAAATAGTAATTACTGTTGCAGTTGGCAGCTAAACTGACGCTGAAGCTGACTAAAAACCATTGGCTCAATCATACATTACATTTGATTCTGAGAAAAACTGACTATCAATTTTCTTATCTGGAAAGAATACCAGATACTGATCAGCTAAAAATATTTAACGGCAACAACTGTAAGAAATAAAACGTTTTGAAAGAACCCCTGATTGTCAGGCTAAAGAGATATCTTAACAGTTAATTGTTACGGAGGCGAAACTATTTTATTAACAGCAATATATTTTGAAGATTTACCAAAACCATTATCATATCATATATTATTTGGAAATAATTAATCGAAATTCGTAACAGTTTTAATATAAAAACTTAGAATTCAGAAAATTATTGAATTAAAAACTATGTCATATTGTAGCGTAATAGAATACATGTCTGATGATAAAAAGGCTTTGCATAAAGCGTATCACGACAAGTTGTATGGCTTCCCGATACACGATGACAACGAATTGTTTTGTCGGCTTGTTTTTGAAATTAACCAGGCAGGTTTGAGTTGGGAAACGATATTAAGAAAAGAAATCACATTCAGGAATGCCTATGACAATTTCAATATAAAAAAAGTCGCGGCTTATACAGAAGTAGACAGGGAAAGGCTTTTGACCAATCCAGGTATTATTCGTAACCGCTTAAAAGTAAATGCAGCCATAGAAAATGCCAAAGTTATCCTGCAACTTCAAAAAGAATACGGTTCCTTTGAAAAATGGCTGGAACATCATCATCCAAAGTCATTAGAAGAATGGGTAAAGTTGTTTAAAAACACTTTTAAGTTTACAGGCGGAGAAATTGTAAATGAGTTTCTTATGAGCATCGGATATTTGCAGGGGGCTCATTCTGAAGATTGCAAAATATATAAGAAGATATTAAAGACAAAACCAATGTGGTTAAGACATAAATAAATGCAATTATTATCGATCCGCTACATACCCGGATTTTGGTGTACTCCTGGCTAGTGTTGAGTTAACAATAATTTGGCGCTTTGGCTATCAGCTTTCAGCTATCGGCTATCAGGAGGAAACTTATCGCAGATTGACCTGCTGTTAGTTATGGCTGATAGCTATTCATATAAAACATTTTCAACCTGGCATTGGGCTACCAAAACAAGCTTCTCCATCTCATAATTCGAATGCAGAACTATAGGGGGTAATAAAAAAAATAAAACATGATCAAATATCCTGAGAAGTTATTTTTTGTTATTGGAATTATAACACTATTATTATCATTCCTCGTATTTAACCAAACTCTGGATATTCACATACACGACACTTATTTTATAATTGATCATAGAACATTATATAGATCACTAGCATTCCTGGCTTTTTTTTATGGACTGCTTTATAAATGGACAAAAACTATTCTGTTCTCGCCATTTCTAACCTGGGCACATTTTATTCTAACAATAATTGCTGTGTTTTTAATTATAATTGAATCCTCCCGAAATGTTTACACACAAAGATCATACGGCAATGACATGTGGCAAAATACGGAACAGTGGCGTACATCTCAAATGAGAATATCCACTATTACATTTACTTTGATTGCCGTGCAGTTGACTTATTTTACCAATTTAGTGGGTGGGCTGATAAAAAAATTGTCCAATTGGGGAAACAAGTAGAGGTCGAACCCTTTTTTACATGATCCATCATTCAATTTTCAACTTAACAACCTCCGTTAACTGATTCACTAAATCAACCAAATATTTTTTAAAATAAACAGGATCACTAAATCCTTTATCACTCAACTCCCAACACGCTACTGCAAAATAATTAACCGGTTTATTGTTTACTACTTTGAGTTTACCCAAATAAGTAGTGGAGAGCCTGCCTTTTTTTGGCGCTTCTGTATATCCCAAATAATCTTTCTTTGGAAGAATTAGCGCAAGCCCCAGCCACCATTCTTTGTTGACCGATTGCTTATCATGTGTAAACAATACCACCCATTGATCGTTGACGTCTATTTCAGTGAGCTTTTCACTGGTATTGGAATTCACCAGTCCAACGACCATCGTTTCATCACCCTTAAGATTATTAAAACGTACGGAATTATTATACGCATACGTTCCCGGCCAGATGCTGGTAGTTTGCTCTACCAAATAATTTCGGCCAAGGGGTTTCCAGTTGATATACCTGAATTTCATCATTGAACGAACAGGCCCTTCCGTTATAATATTGAAAATGGTGCTATCCACATTATTTAATTTATCCTGCTCTGTAATTCCAAGTCGTGGCAGGCTATCATTGATCAGCAAAGAGAAACCACCAATGCCTGCCGAATTCGCAACGGCTAGTATATCGGTTCCCCAGTCTTTCATTTCACTATAATTATTCTCTGTAACGCCGTCTTTACCAATACCTACATCCTCGGGAGTCATGTAGGGAACCTTCTTCCCAAATACATCAATCGAGTTGCGCCCGTCTAAATACTGCCTGAAGCCAACTTTATCATTTTCCCAGGCGGGCCCGTCTGTCTGATAGTGCTGGTATCCTATCACACCTGGCAATTGATCTGCATAAAAAGTATCAGTGTATGCAGGTTTAATGGTTGAGTTAACGGTCTGGCGTACGCCAAAATGAACGCTGGTTCTATTTGGATACTGCACTGCTGCTTCCAACCATTTCAGATGAATGGTATCTGTTTGGTTTGCAGATAAGTTTAGTACAAAGAAGAGCTCATCCCAGGTATCATCCTTGTCAAGATAATCCATTTGCGAAGGGATAGTGTCTCCGGATTGATTAATGAGCAATGGGTATAGATCACCCGCAGGCACTATTAGTTCCTTACGAGTAACGACCATTGCTTTATCTTTTAAATCAATCGATGAAGGATTGATTAGAATGATTGTTTGGACTGAAGCTTTCTTGTCAGATTCACAGGAAGACAAGCAGCCGACTGTAGCAAATGATAGGATAAAAAATAAACAAAACTTCATACGTGAAGATTTTAGGAACACGCTTCTATTGAAAGGTTAAGGTATGATTAAAAGGCGTAACTCCCGTAAGATATACATGCATGCCTTCCGTTCTCAACGTTCCAAAATGTGTGCTATAACGTTCGCCTTCCAGGTTGTTAATCATTTTATGCGTAACCGCCCCCGGGCCAAACTGAATGGCATCGCCATCAAACTCGTATTTGCCATCGCCGTTTTCGAGGAAACTATTGCCATTGCCTGGAGTTGTAACGCCGGATAATTTCCCCCCTTCATTAAAACAAAGTTCGATGGTTACTGCTATGCCAGACGGTCCGTTCACCAGGAAGCTGACATCATTCCTGCCATTCGTTTCCAATAAAGTGATTGTTGTTTCCATTGTTTTAACATTACTCAAAGGACGATGTTGAAAATCCATTTTGTTCCAAAAGCGTTCATCGACGCTGGGTGATAGTTTATAATCTCCACTGGCAATACGAAGGTTTTTTGGAAGCGGTTGATAATAGGGCACTTCCAATTTTTTATAAAGGATATATTTGTTCTCTTCTTTTTTCAGACCATCACTATAAAAATAACCGGTATTGAAAAAATTCGTAGACAACCGCATGTATTTTAAAATAGCTTTACCGTTGCAGTATGAAAAAAAATTAGCGCTATTAGATCGTCCCGAGGCAATGATCAGTGGCCAGTCTACACCACCAAACAGCGTGGAAGTAATGTTACCGCGACGGATCCTCAATAATTTAGAACTGGTAAAAAGTTTTTCATAATTAACAGGAAGAGTTGTGCTCACAGGAAGTTTCTCCTGTAACAATTCATTCTCTAAAAAGTGAAACAAAGAATTGCTTATAATTTCTTCTTCGAATTCCTTCATATGTTCTATAAATGAAGCAATGGCCGCGAAATGGCTGTTCTTATCCTTCACTGCCATATAACGGTAATGCAGGTAAAAAGACACAATGCTTTTGGAAGTGTATTGATCTTGCCGGCGTGAATCAGTAATAACCAGGTCTCCATTCGGATCCATGTAGTAATACGTCATTTCGAGATTTCTTCGAACAGGTATTAATAACGCGGGTTTGTTTAATAAACGCCCCAGAGTGATTAAAGAATTATCCTCCACATTTGAATAGTTCATGCTTCTTTCGGGGAAGTGGCCGTCGCTATCATTATAGATCCCCTCACCCAGCCAGTCTTCTATCCGGTTAACATATTTTTGATTCGGATATAAAGTATTCAAACGGGCAAGCGCAGCCGAAACCACCCATCGGTGATTGGGAGTATGAATACCTCCAACAACTAAAGCATTTCCGCACTTTATACTAAATTTTCTTATTTCATTGTTAACATTAACCAATGCGGGAGAATGTTCTTTCTTCAGCAGAAAAGCGCCTGCTAATAAGGGTTCTAATAAAAACGCCGTATCGGGAGGAGATTCCAGGTTACCGAAGTTCAATGTGCCATCCTCAGCCTGGAAAGATATTAAAACCTGCGCTAATTTTTCCAATGCCCATACAATTTCAGGTCTATAGAAATGTTTAGAATCCGGGGAGCAGTAAGATGCGGATAACTGTGCAAAATAATATCCTATCCTTCTACTTAAACCTGATTCCCCGGAATTTAACATGGTTAACAACCTGTCTACCTGGTTATCATTAGCGGTCATCAATTGTTTAAGAATATCTTCATCCTTCAAAAAATTCGTTTGATTTTCCCGAGGCACATTATGTGCTAATAAATCGAAATTATTTACCATAAATACTGCGCCTGCTTTCAAAGTATGCTTTAAAAAGGAATTCCGGGTAATGTTATTCATTGAATGAAAAAATTATGTTTTGTGACGATGTACGTGATGATGCTATCTTCCCCCTCCTTTTGCAAGGAGGGGATGTTGGATTCCGCAGCGAAGCGGGGAATCTAACGGGGGTGGTTACGCGAGGTGACGCCGACAAATGGACTGCGAGCCTTTGCAACTTGAATTTAGGTTACACTCCGCTGCAACAACCCCCTTTCGGTCAGGTGCTTCGCATCGTTCCTGAACAGCCCCCTCCTTGAATTCTCCTTGAAAAAGCAGGGGAAGATAGACTAACTATCACTCCAACAGGTTACCATCGAGTCAAACGAAATTGAATCGTCAACAATCACTTCCCCCCACTTCCACCGCTTTTTCCAAAAACTCATCCCGGCCCTCTCGTACACCCTTGATGGTTTTTTGCACATAGATATTTGGTAGTATACCCACACCGTAATGGGTGCTTCCATCATGTTTACTCACCTTCATACCTGTCCATGAAATATAATAACCTCCAGGCAAGCTGAAAGGGTTAATATTGCCATTCGTCCTCGCTGTAGGCTGCCCGATGATGGTGGCCAATTTATAATTTTCAATAAAGCTCATAAAACTTTCTGCATAGCTGATGGCCCGCCCGTCGATCAAAAAAATAATTTTTGCACCCAGGTGAATACTGTTGGGTTGCAGTCCCCACCCTTCGTTTTGCCAGCCTGCAATTCGTTCGTGATCCGGGTAGATAATCTGCGGAATTTGCATCCATTGCCTGGAGGTGTCTTTTATGGTAAGGAGGTATGAAATAAATTTGTGATTGCTGTTCGGATATCCCCGCAGGTCACAGATAATCACACGGCTCTTTTGCAGTTGTGGCAGTGCCTTATCAATGGCTTCTATAGAAGCGGCATCCATATTTATATACATTATCCCATTAGGCAATGATTTTATAGAGTCTTTAGCAGGTAGCGATGAATAGTATTTCATCTGACTGGTGTTTCGTATCAAAGTCACCTCAACAGGTGTTTCATTGTTTCGCACAATACGCAACTTCATCAGAGAACCTTTTTCTCCTAACAACGATTCGGTTTGTGCTCGTGATTCCAGCCATCCTTTAGTAGCTGCAGAGATATTGGGATAAATTACCGCAAAATAATCTTTAGCAGAAACATTATCGATTTCCTTCACAATGTCTCCTCTTTTAAGCGTCGTGTTTGAATCGCCAACATACGTAATTACCAGTTCATTTTCGATCCACTCCCAGGTTAACATTGGCAGGTATACGGCTTTATCGTTGGCTGAACTTACGCTTATATGTCCATCCTTCAACTTTGCTGTCATTTGCCGGAATGTTCTTTGGAAATCCTGGGCATTTTGATCGGTATAGGCCTGTTTAATGGCTACTTTGAGGGCACTGACCCAATCAGTTTTTGTAACCTCGAAATAAGGATAAAAATGCTGGAATATATTCAAGGCCATAGTAAGATCACCCAATCGGGTATAAAGATTGCTGCCCGTTATATCGAAGTTTGGAAAATTCTGCAGGTTCTCTTTTAATAATAGCAAAGCCGTTGAGTCGGCATCAGGAAACGTTTTGTTATCCGTTCCATACAAGGCGAGTGGAAGTATTGCTTTTAACCCGTTGCCAATGTTCTTTTCAATATACTCCAGTTGCCAATAGAATCTTCCTGGTAGATTACTTTAATGATAATAATACTCCATCAAACAATGACCTCCAGGATAAGGAATGGCTGATACAAAGGCTTCAATCCAATAAATGGCTTGAGTTATACAATAACTCCTGCTTTAATTTGGTGCCCTAAGTTTTGCAGGTATAAGAAAGAGAGAAAATCAATTATTAGAGGAAGGAAATGATGAATGCATTTTAAAAATACACTTTTCTCTTACACCCGTTTATGAAAGTATATGGAACGATTGCACAGATGATGAAAAGTTTACCATATATGATTTTGCATTGGATGGATTTACCAATCACAAAAAAGTTATAATTCTTTTTGAGTTGGTGCGAAAGGGATTGCTGGTAAAAGAGGATGACAATTTTCATTTAATGACCAGGAGTTGTAGAAATTTTGTTCTTACTAAAGATAATTCCGAAGTGATAAGAAAATTAAGCAGCCAGGGAAGAGGTTCCTGGTCTATGTTGCGGACTATTTTTTATATAATTATTTTGGTTGTGGCAGTTTTTATTTTTATGTCGCAGGAGGAAGCGTCTAAAAGAATGATAACAATCGTTACTTCGCTGGGAGCTTTGTTGCCGGCTATTCTAAAGCTGTTCGATAAAACAACTTTTTCAACCGGGACGAATAAAGGTGGGCAGTGATCAGTTAGCCTCCTCAAAGTATAAGTTGTCGAGTCAATTTTCATTGATTATCAAATTTTCCTAAATCAATGATATTGAATTGCAAACTATCAGCTTACTTATTTTATAGAAAGTTAAATTCTCAATTCTTAAATTAATTTTATTGATTTGATTTGCAAAATTCAGGTCGATTTGTATCTTACTAAGGAATTAATAAAAAAAAATTTTATGGCTACCTATCTACCGCCTTCTATGCTTTCCCCTCATTTTTCTCTTCATGAGTTATTAGCAAGTCAAACGGCAACAAGAAAAAATATAACAGAGCAATTTGAACCACCTAAAGGAATAATTGACAATTTAAAATTCATCTGTGAAAGTCTATTAGAAAAACTACGTGAATTAAATGGTGGATACCCGCTAATTATAAACAGCGGATATCGTTGTACTCGTTTAAATAAAGCTGTTGGCGGTGTTTCCGATAGCCAGCACCTGCAGGGCCAGGCGGCTGATATAGACTTTGGCAGTATTACGGCCAATAAGCAATTTTTTGATAAGGTAAAAAAAAGCACTATTAAGTTTGATCAGTTATTAAATGAATATAATTATTCCTGGGTACATGTTTCTATGAAGAAAGAAGGAAACCGGAGGGAAGTGTTAGATATAACCTGATAAAATTTAATTACGAATTACGAATTATGAATTAAGGGTCGTTTACTGTAGGGGCCAGGCCTGTCTCCAACCTGCTGCCTCCGGGGTATGGTTGAAGATAGGATGCGCCTATTGTAGACAAATCTTTTTGTTGTCATTGCAAACCAAATGCTACCAAACTGTCTCCCTGTTTAGTTCTGATCTTTCCATGACCGCCGGCAGCGATTACTATATACTGCTTTCCTTTAATTGCGTAAGTCATAGGCGTAGCCTGCCCTCCGCCCGGTAACAAGTATTGCCAGAGTAGCTCCCCTGTGCGTGTATTGAAGGCCCTGAAGTAGCCATCCAGCGAAGCAGCCACCAGCGTAATATTGCCAGCCGTAACAATGGCCCCGCCAAAATTTATAGATCCCCATTTTTCGGCTTCAGGATATTTTTTCGGGTCCATCATAAAACCCAAAGGCACCTCCCATTGTTTATCACCGTTATGAAGATCGATAGCCAGCAAAGTACCCCATGGCGGGCTCGTTTGCATTTTAAAATCTCCCTGGTCGACAGTAAAAAGATAATCCCTTTTTAAAACATAAGGCGTTCCTGACTGCCTGCCAGTTTCAACGCGTAAAAGTTCCTCATGATTGTTTTTCAAATTTGCGATTTCCGCTCTCGGCACTAAAGTAATTACGGCAGCAAGACGATTAATGTTTGTGATGAGCAATCCCTGGCTCTTATCATAACACATACCTCCCCAATGAATGCCCCCTACATTTCCCGGCGTCATAATACTACCTTCAAACGACGGCGGAGTGAAGTTGCCTTTATTAGTCAATTTTGCGATGCGATCATGCGCTATTGATTTGTCTTTTTCGGTTACTCCCCAAGCGTCTTCTGCGATAACTTTTTGTAGCCCAAGAGGCGCAGGTTTTACAGGGAATGGTTGGGTTGGCGAGGCCGTTTCTCCGGGAATGGAAGAAGCACTGACCACTCTTTCTTCTATAGGAAACAATGGTTTGCCTGTTTTACGATCGAGAATAAAAATAAAACCCATCTTGGTACCTGCTACAACAGCAGGAATCTTTTTACCTTCCTTCTCAATATCTATCAGCATCGGTTGTGCAGCGATATCATAATCCCATAGATCATGATGAACTACCTGGAAATACCAGGCTACTTTTCCGCTGCCTGCATATAAGGCTACGAGGCAGTTGCCATATAAATTCTGACCAGGTCGCTCACCACCATAATAATCAGGGCTTGGAGAAGAAGCAGGTATAAAAAGTAAATCTCTTGCAGGGTCTGCTGATATAATTGACCACGCATTCGCTGCCCCTGTTTGATGTGCTTTAACACTTTGCCAGGTTTTCCAGGCAAGATCCGTGGAGTCATCAGGAATGGGATTCCATGTCCATCGAAGTTGGCCGGTTATTACATCAAAAGCGCGTACCACTCCTTTTGTTTCGTCAAAGCGGCTGTTATCACCAAGAGAAGATCCTACAACAACTAAATTATTAATTATAGCTGGTGGCGATGTAACACTGAGATTAGCGCCATAGCCTTTTTTCAAATCTATGGTTCCCTGCTGGCCGAAACCGGGAACAGGTATTCCACTATTGGCGTCAAGGGCAATTAACCTTCCATCAATGGTAGCAATAAAAATAATTTTTGGGGTGAGGCTCTTATCATTTATTCCCGAAGCAGGCCATGCCGATACGCCTCTTGATGTAATTTCAGAAAAATCCTGCTTAAGATTTATTTTCGGATCAAACGACCATATCTTTTTTCCAGTCGAAGCTTCCAGTGCAAATACCCGGTCTGTAGGGGTGCTGAAATAAAGCTTTCCTGCAATCATTATTGGCGTGGCTTCAAATGCAGCTTTAGAAAGCGCATCGGTTCCCTCGTAAGTCTGTAATTCGCCTGTATGAAAGGTCCAGGCTGTATCTAATTTGGAGATGGTGGAAGTATTGATTTCGCGAAGCGGAGAATATCGTGAACCGCCTGCATCACGTCCATAACAAGGCCATTCATTTATCGACTGTGCTGAAACGATAGAATAAGCAGTTATCAGCAATAGGGTAAAAAAGATCTTAATCATTTTAGTCAATTAATAAGTATGAATACTTTATCCAATTGCTAAAATTATCTAAGTTTTATGGAACTTAGTGTATGATTATGGCCAGGAGAATATTCCCGGCCATAATAACGGACTCTTTTTTATTTAGGCTGTTACAACTTCATTCATCACTATCGACATATCGTATAACTCAACACGGAGATTCTCCGGATTTGCGCCATACCTGGCAGGAATACCTTTTGCGACATCTGAAGCAAGGAATACCGTCCTGGCAGCTTTATTCTCAAAAATATAAATTCCGCTAAGAGCACCCGTTCCTTCTTCCGTGATATAATATTTCTGAACAAGTCCAGGCACGGCTCTGAAAATATCCAGGTCCTCATGACAGATACTCATCAATTTTTCAGCACTATGTGTTGAATTAAATTTTACGGCTACTACCGCTTCTGCATTTTTCATTTTTTTTATTTTAGTTTATGAATGTTCGACAAAAATAAATATGGATAAAATTTTATGATAGGTTAAAAAGCCAAATAAATCGACTGTACGGTTTAAGCTTCGTTATATTCTACTCCCGAATACATTCGCCGATATTGGTGTGGTGTGAAATGATGCTTTTGTTTAAAAACTCTTATAAAATGCGAAGTGTCTTCAAATCCGCAATCAAAGGAAATCTGGTTAATCGCCAGGTCTGAATTCAGCACCTGTTGACGCGCAAGATCCAGTTTTTTATGCTTAAGCCAGTCAGCAGGAGTGGTATGATAATATTGTTTGAAGTTATTTTTAAAAGCTGACAAACTCATGTGGCATAATTCTGCATAGTTCTCTAATTTAAGATTATAAGCAAAATTTTCTTCCATAACCCGTGTCATATGATATTGCTGGTTTTGGCAAAGTGAAATAAAATAATCGGTTAAATCCTGGTGTTTCTTATTGGAGAACAGGCTTAATAGTAATTCTTCGAATTTTAATTTCAATAGCTGCTCATTAGGTGTTTCTGATAAGGATAAGTAGGATTGAACAGAATGGCAATAGCTGTTCAACAATTCGTCCGGGTGTACGCGTAACACCGCATCCTGACTGGAAAGATTTTTTTGGGAAGTAATCAGTAAAGCAAGATTCTGTTTTAAAAATGTTTTGATGAAGTCGTCAGGAATAAAGAAAAAAATGGCACAAAATTGATCATCGAAAAATTGGTGCGTAAGGTTTGCTCCTTTTTTTACAAAGATAATATCGCCATCATTCACCTCATAAGAATGGTAGATGGTTCTCCATAATTTTCTACCAGAGGTTATAAACGCAAAGTAGTTGTTATTTGACCAGATGCCGAACCTGGTTTCTTCCTTCATGCATACATATTCAACAAACAGCAGTTCGTTTACTTCCATTTTTCGAAATAGGTTACTGTCTTTTATAGTGGAATAAAGGTTTATCATATTATATGATTGAAAAATTTCAAGCCTGAAAGAACGCCAGCGTGTGGTGCGTACCATAAATTTGGCATCATTGCTATCGGGATCGCAAGGTAGCAAATCTGTAGGTTTGTGTGGATGTGAAGTTTCCAATCGGTTGTTATTATTTTTCTATCGGGGAACGATAATTCGGGCTTACTAAAAAGGACGTTTAAAAACAATCATAGGGGTAACTTTCCTATCTTCCTCTCCTTATCTTTGGAGGATTCAAGGGGATGTTCGGAAACGATGCGAAGCACGTTTCTGAACGGGGGTGGTTGCTGACCGAAACTACTCAGCAGGATACGCCTGAAATGCTTGCTGGCATAAAGTTCTGTGTCATTTAATTGCACCATGCCCCGTTGCCACCACCCCCGTTGAATCCCGTGCTGCGCAACGGAATCTAAAGGAAAAAGGAGGGGAAGATAGGATAGTCACACTGCGTGTGAAACCTAAAATGCTGTTTTTATTTAACCGGATATTAATGATTGCACTACCAGCGGCATCATAACGCGCGGAGGGATTTTGCCACCTGCTTCGCCTGGCTTATCGTCGAAACCAGTCAAGTAAAAATTACACGATAAACCCTTTCATATCATTTGGTTTGAAGTATGGTGTCGATGATGACCCTACAGAAGGAAAGATCTTCAAGATAAAATATGATGAGTTGCTTTTTGCAGAAGCTAATGCCAACAATAGTAAAATTGTTACCACGCAGCAAACTATTGTATCAGGACTTACATTTACACGTTTGGAAGAAATGGTACAGGCATCCATTTTCCTGCGAGTACACCGATCTTTTGTCGTTAACAAATCCGGGATCCGGTACGTGCAGGGCAATATAGTGATGATCGCCAGCAAGGAGATACCGATTGGCAGTAATTATAAAACGGCCTTCTTAAAGGAGCTGGGTTTTTGAAACAGGATTTTCAGGATTATTTTTCAGGAGCAGAATTCACTGGATTATCAGAATTATCTAATGGCAGTAACAAATTTTCCCTACTCATTTTTTAAGTTTTGACGCATCAAACTACAGCTTCATTTAGTGTGATGGATTTTTTTTGCAAAAACTTATTAGCCATGGATGCGCTAAAGCTCGAAGAACGCAAAGAAGAGTTTTGCCTAATGAAGTTATAACTTGATAAATATCTTCTTCCGGTATAGTACCCACGCAGGAATGAAATTAATACAAACAAAAAATAAGGCATACAATAAACTGGCAAGTCTCGGGTCAATGCCCGCATTGCTCATGGCATTCACTGCCCGGGTGTTAAGGGCAACACCGCCAAATTTTGCTGCATAGAAGATTAAGGCCCATATATCTGCCAGGAAATAGACGGTAATGGCGTTGGCGCCGAAGACTATACCAGGAAACATCCCTCTTGTTTTGCCCTTAATATCTACGAGGAAGTAGAAGGCGCCAAATAGCAGGGCAGCAAAACCGGAGGTCACAAGTACGAATGAGCTGGTCCATAAATTTTCGTTAACGGGAAAAGACAGTCCCCAAAAGTATCCTGCCACCGCGGTGAAAACGCCAGCCGTCATCAGGTAATTCACTTTTTCGTTGGGAGAATAATTACTCAGCAAGAGTCGACCGGCCAGCATTCCGGTGACGCCTGATACTATAGAAGTGATATTTGTAAGAATGCTTTCCGGATCCCAGTTACCCCGCCACATGCGTCCTGGAAGCCATTTACTATCCATCCAGGCAACGATATTAACGCCTGGCTCCAGCATAACTTTTCCTGCTCCTGGTGTTGGAATACAAGTGAGTGCCAGCCCATATGCAACCAGTAAAACAGCGGCTATCCATGCCTGTTGCTTCCAGTTGGCTTGGAGGAAGAGGATGGCGCAAACCAGGTAAACAATGGCTATCCGGTGAAGAGTGCCCGTCCAGCGTATGTTATGCCAGTCAAACGTTGGCATCAGGTTAAGGAACATCCCTACTGCGAAGATCTTCAACGAACGGAAGACGATCTTTTTGTACAAGCCCGCCTTCGGCGAGCCATCATCGAGTCTTTTTGAAAAAGCAAAAACAATAGACACCCCTATAATAAAAAGGAAAAAAGGCGCCACCTGGTCAGTGACCGATAAACCATTCCATTCCGTATGGCGTAAGGTGAAGAATACCGAGTTTTCGCTGCCGGGGAAGTTAACAACGATCATAAGCGCTATCGTAAAACCGCGCAGCGCATCAAGAGAAATTAACCGGGTGGAAGGTGCATTCATAAATCGGATTTATATTCATTATTTTTTATTGACGATTGACCAAGGACGATTCAGGTATCAGTCGGCGTGATTGCACTACCTTCCCCTCCTTTTTCCTTTAGATTTGTATTCCGTTGCGCAGCACGGAATCTAACGGGGGTGGCTACGCGGGGTGATGCTGACAAATTGTTTTCGAGCCTTCGCAAGTTAGATTATCAGGTAACATTCCGCGGCAACCACCCCCGTTGA
>JBDSBP010000622.1:0-3385 GCA_039921525.1 Chitinophagaceae bacterium
ATCCATCTCTAATTTATAGACATCCCGAACTAAACAACTAATACATGAATTCTAAATTTATTTTCAAACTTGTTTTATTCTTCTTCTTATTCAAATTTTCTCTATTCACTACTCCCTCCTTCTCCCAATCAACATCTTCCCTACTAACAGACAAGCTCACCTGCGAATACATCCAAAACCCGCTTGGCATTGACACCAAATCTCCAAGGCTCAGCTGGACCCTCACTTCCAAAGAACGCGATCAGGTTCAAACCTCCTATGAATTGATTGTGAGTGATAATCTGAACGATATTAATCATTGTGATGCATTCGCGCGGCAGATCATCTTTTTGCAGTCCACGGCTGTGGAAGGTTTATTTCACTGGGATATCAGCGATCATGAAGCTCTTGATCCCACGCCGGAAGCATTTACCGCTGCTTCATTCTATTATCATCCTGTTTTAGGGGCAACAGAATTCGCCGGTATACTGGGCAAAAAAGCAGACTCATTGAAATATGACAGGCTGGCCCGGCAAATAGAGAATGCCTTCACCCAAAAATATCTTGTACCAACAACAGGGAGATTTGACAACGCAACACAGAGCGCGCCGCTTTTTGTATTATGGTATGAATTTTCCCCCGAAAAGAATAAAACATTTGATGTTCTATTGGAAGAATTTGCGAGGCATGACTGGCATCTTTCAACGGGCATCTTTTCTACCAAGATGATGTTTGATGTATTACGCGAAAACAACCGCAACGATGTGGCTTTTCGTGTTGCAAACCAACGAGATTACCCGGGCTGGGGCAATATGCCCGCCAATGGCGCCACTACATTATGGAAAACCTGGAAATACCCTGAAAGCTGTCCTTCGCAGAATCATCCTATGTTTGGCTCAATAAATGAATGGTTTTACAGATCCTTGCCGGGAATAAACAGCGCTGCACCAGGTTTTAAAAAGATCATTATAAAACCTCAACCTGAGAAAGAAATCACCTGGGCGAAGGGAAGGTATGAATCTGTTTATGGAACGATCACATGTGACTGGAAGACCACTGGAAATGATTTTATTCTTAAAATTATCATTCCGGCAAATTCGACGGCAGAGATATGGTTACCCGCTACTCAAAAGGAATCGATCACTGAAAGTAAAAAAGCGGTTACAGCATCCCGTTATGAGAATGGATACGCGGTTGTAAACATTGAGACTATATTCGTTTAAAGTTGATAATACCATCATTAGTTTAAAAAATTTAATATGCACAAATTATTATGTTCGTATATTATATCGATTTGTATTCTGAATGCTTCGGCACAAACTCACCCCATCCGCCTCATTGTTCGGGGCGATGATATGGGCTATTCGCATGCCGGTAATGAAGCATTGATCAAATGCTCTAAAGAAGGTATTCAAAAAAGTATTGAAGTGATTGCACCTTCTCCCTGGTTTCCGGAAGCGGTAAAAATGCTGCAGGAATATAAAGACATAGATGTGGGCCTTCATCTTGCCCTCACCAGCGAATGGGATAATATAAAATGGAGGCCTTTGTCTGACTGTCCAAGTCTTAAAGATGAGGACGGTTATTTCTTCCCGATGGTATGGCCAAATAAAAATTATCCGGGCAAAGCAATTAAGGAAAATAAATGGGATATTAGAGACATAGAAAAAGAGTTCCGTGCACAAATTGAATTGGCTTTAAAAAAAATACCGCGCATCAGCCATATATCCAGCCATATGGGGTGTACTGATTTAAATGATTCTGTTCGAATACTTGCGAAAAAACTTGCGAGAGAATATAAGATAGACATCCAACCACAGGATTTTAAAGTAAGTTCAATAGGATATGACGGGCCGCATGTTACCTCGCAGGAAAAAATCCAGAGCTTTATCAGCATGCTTGATAAACTAGAGAAAGGAAAGACGTATCTTTTTGTTGACCATCCTGGTCTTGATTCACCGGAGCTGCAGGCTATACATCACATAGGTTATGAAGCTGTGGCTATTGACCGGCAGGGGGTAACAGATTTATTCACGAGCGAAAAGGTAAAAGAAGCAATACAGAAAAAGCAGGTTCAGTTGATAAGTTATAAAGATCTTTTGAACAAATAAATCAACATGAAGCATTATAAAACATAAACATGAATTCATTCAACTGCGTCCAGTCTGCCTGGCCTGTTAACCTGGAATAATTGCCATTAAAAAACAGCTTCCCTACGCTTTAGTATGCGTCAGAGAAATGTATTACTTTTATATTTAATATGGAGCGGTCAAAGATAATTTTACTGGCAGATGATGATCTGGAAGATCAGGAACTATTGGAAGACGTTATGCTCGAACTCGAGCCTGTAGTAAAGGTTCACTCTGTGTTAAATGGAAAACAGGTATTGGATTACCTGGCCGGTTGTAAAGATGGAGACCTTCCCAACCTGATTATCCTGGATTATAATATGCCGGAATTAAATGGACCGCAGGTGCTTCAATTACTTTGTGCTACTCCCCGCTATAAAAAGATTCCAAAGTTGATCTGGAGCACTTCCAACACGGGTAGTTACATTAAAGAATGTTTGGAAAAGGGTGCAACGGAGTATTTTGTAAAACCCAGCAGCATGGTTGGGTTACGAAAGGTTGCGCAAAATATGCTGGAACTATGCTAGAGTTGTGTTAGGTGTAGGATAAGCATTGGCTGTCAGCTGTCGGCTATCGGCTATCGGCTTTTAGTAGGTGACCCTATGATAGTCCTCCAGATAAAAGATAGCTGATGGCCGATAGGCGATAGCCGATTGCCAAGGCGTCAAATTATGGCATAATGCTCGTTCACATCTGACTGCAAAAATTAATTATCAAAAGGAAGGAATACAAAAAAAAGAGCCCCTTCATTCAATTTCCCTACAGCTTCGATATATCCTTTGTGGTTTTGAAGAATTTTCCTGCAAATAGCTAAGCCTATACCTGTGCCGGAGGTATCTGTTTTTTCACGCAGCCGTTGAAAAAGATTAAATATTTTGTCTGACTGTGCAGGATCAAATCCGATGCCGTTGTCAATTATAGAGATTTTATGGTAGTTGCCATTAGGATTTGCTTCCTCTGATGTTAGTTCCGAGCCCGGTACAATGTCATAACTGACCTGGATTAGCGGATCTCGTTGTGGATGATAATATTTAATGGCATTGGTCAGCAAATTATCAAACAATTGCCTCATCTGGAAATTAATCGCCCTTACTACAGGAAGTCTATCCCTTTGAATTATTACCTGTTTTTCTTCCAGCGTCTCTTTATTGGCACTTATTAATTCTTCCAATATAATATTCAGATCAACCGGTTCAAAATCTTCTATTATCATAGTCGTTTTTGAATAGGCGAGCAGGTCATCGATCAGGCGCTGAAGCCGGCTGGCGGCGTCGATA
>JBDSBP010000623.1:0-17386 GCA_039921525.1 Chitinophagaceae bacterium
CAAATATATTTCGCAGCCTTAAAGAATGTTCGAAATTAAACGGCGGCTCCGGTAATATAAATTTGAATATGCCGACTACCTTCAACTGATAATAAAAGCCGGTTTAACTTGTCAAAGTAGAATTAATTATTAATGGTTAATGGTTAATTGATAAATCAATGCCGTTTAGTTTAGGTATCCGTTGGGGTTATATTGCTACCTTCCTCTCTTTATTCAAGGCTGCTGTTAGGGCGCATCTTTCTTGTATCGGATGTAAATGCTTAATCCCCATTTCAGGTGATTAAGTGCTTAAAGAAAATTACTACTTAATATAACGTAATCCCGTTTGATAAGAGAAGTCCTTGAATCAAGCCTTGGTAAGGGCTCAATATACTAGCACAGGGTGAGGCCCTGTAACAGGGATTAAGATTTTGACCCAAGCCCTAAGGGTGTAATATCTTAGCCGAGGATGAGGTCAATGTGAAAAAGAGCTGCATTCTCGGCTAATATATTACACCCTTACATGGCTGACAGCTACGACACGATTAATCACAGGGCTTCACCCTGTGCTAATGTATAATGCCCTTTAAGGGCTTATCCTTGTTTAAAACCATGTGTAAACCTGGATGATATCTATCAACGACAACTTGTGTCCTAACTGTGGGCCTTATTCATGCAGGGGAAGGTAGCACCGCCACTCCAACTGGTTTGCTTAAATGACATTGAATGGTTAATGGTTAATTGTTAATGGATAGCATTTAGGCGTTAGGATCTTTGTAGTTTCGCGAAGATGATCAACTCAATCAAAAAAATAAACTTAATCAACGGTTCAGATTATTTCCTGGAATAGTAGGCACCTGTTATGAAGGATAGCGGCAACCCAATTGCAACAATGAGAATACCCATTCCTATCAGAGCAGGTTTAAGGTGAAAGGCTCCCAGGGTTATTCTCGATGACGGAACTACCAGCAGGTTCATTACTACCCAGATAAAGGCACCATAAATTATACCGGCAGCAACTTTATGTTGCAAGAGCCATGTTACCCGGGGCGCCAGGAGAAAGTAGGTTATGGTAAAAGCGAACGCAATAATATAATGAAATAGTAATCCCCAGTAAACCATGGACGATGGATTAGCTGCAGCTCCTTCTTTGCCAAAAGCACTGCTGGCAATGTACCTGAAAATTTTAGCGGGGTTATCACCTCCGGAAAGCAGGTATTGAATGGTTGCCCCCGTTGCGTCGAGGGTGCCAACCACTAAACCTGTCCAAAGAATAGCAGTAATCAAATTGGGGGCTTCCTTAGCTGTCGAAGATGAGATGGATACCGCCATGAGAATATTATTTAATAAGTGAAAAACCAGGTCCGTTTATTTTTTAGTAATAATATGTAAAAAAATATATAATGCCTGGCGGAATGCTGGTTTTTCTACGTTGGCCTGGCTGATTGATAGAAGAATTAGTTGGGTCATTAGAATTTTGCCTGCGAAATAAGCTCTAATTCTTCTACCGTATACCCATGATATAAAATGCCCTTACCGGATATGCTGAGTGCAGGAATTATTGCATAACTTTCAAACGACCAGTTCACTGGATTTCTATCCACAATTTTACCTATCTGTATTATCTTAGCTTTCATCATGTTTAATTATCGGTTCATTTGCTTAAACACAAAATTACAACATATATTACAAATAATCGCACTTGATGGCAGAACATCGACTTTTTATCATCTTTTCATTAACAAAAAGTTCTCTTCATAAATAATAAATTTCATCAATAAACAGGGAAATTTCCAACACAACCTGATTTGATTTAACTTATTACAACTTTTTTGATCTTGACAGGCTATTCATTTTATTTTAACATATTGTGCCGTACTTTAGGTGCTAAACTAAGCAAATGCCTTTGGCAACCTGGGACCGGTTTACGATAATCTATTGGATTCCCTGAAGGCATTGGAATTGTATCTTAATGCTTTAACTCTTAACCGGGTTCTGGAGTTAAACACAGAAAGGCCGCAGACCTCACTAATATCGGGATTGTGTACTGTACCGGGTCTGCTTTTGAATACGTTTAAACAGCCCCCGGTCTCTATAAAACAATTCAGTAATGGTTAAAATAGCAGTCTTGCCCTTGCAGAAATGGGAAAAAACTAATGTTATACGCCTGGCTGGTTCCTGGCTTTAAAAGGGGTAATTTCGGCACAGCATTATATTTAGCAGAGACTTTTCGGTGTTTATGGCAAATTATTCTCTTCGTGAAAATAAAAATCCATAAATAAAATAATTATTTTTGATGATGAGCACCATTGAATAAGCCGTTTAACTGGTTTGAAAGAGGAATAATGCGGTAAGGTAATCAGTATCCCGGGGAATTTTACCTCGGTACCAGATGCCCTGCTCTGTATCAAAAAACGGCATCCCGACCTCGTTTTCCTGGATGTACAGATTCATGATCAAACCGGGTTTGATTTTTTGACACAAGTGGTTGAAGTAAATTTTGAAATGATTTTCACCACCACATTTGAAAGATATACGGTGAAAGCATTTAATTAAGCGCTGTTGATTTCCTGCTTAAGCCGGTTGATGCGGATGAGCTGCTACAGGCTGTGGAGAAATTATCCAGGAGAATTTCCAAAGATGAAATGTCAAGAAAAATGGAAGCACTTTTTCATAATATTTAAAACATACAAGGCATCAGCGCTTGAGAGCAGAGTAGCCGAATTCAACATTATATAACCATTAAATTAGAAATATGAACACTACAAGAAGAGTTTTTCTGAAAAATACAAGCCTTGCCCTTGCAAGCGCCTCCCTGTTCGCTGGTAAACTTTCCGCCGATAGTAAAGCGGCTATTTATATGGGCATTCAGCTCTATTCTATACGGGAAGACATGAAAAAAGATCCCCGGGGAACGTTGAAACAACTGGCTGACATGGGTTACAAATACGTAGAACATGCTAACTATGTTAATCATAAATTTTACGGGTTTGAGGCTGGGGAATTTAAAAAAATCCTGGACGGGCTGGGCCTGAAAATGCGTAGTGGTCATACCGTAATGGGGAAACAGCATTGGGATACAGCGAAAAAAGACTTCACTGATTCATGGAAGAAAACTGTGGCAGATGCTGCCGTTGTTGGTCAAAAATTTGTGATCAGTCCTTCGTTGGAAGGTGATCTGCGGAAGACCTACGACGATATAAAAGCATACATGGATGTTTTTAATAAAAGTGGGGAGCTTTGCAAAAAATCAGGTATGAAGTTCGGCTACCATAACCATGACTTTGAATTCAAAGAATCGCTCAACGATAAAAAAGTATTTGATATTATAATGGAGTTCACAGATCCTAAATTGGTTGCACAGCAGTTGGATATTGGCAATATGTATGGCGGAGGCGGAAGACCGCTGGAAGTGCTTCAAAAATATCCGGGCAGGTTTGAATTGTTACATGTAAAAGATGAAATAAAGTCTGAAGCAAAAGATGCCATGAGTGGTTATGAAAGCACCATCCTTGGAAAAGGGATTATCGAAACCAAAAAGGTAATAGACCTCGCCAAAAAACAGGGAGCCACTGATTTTATCATTGAACAGGAATCTTACCAGGGTAAAACTCCCATTGATTGTGCTAAAGAAGATTTTGCGATAATGAAAAAATGGGGGTATTGATGCTACATAAACCATCGTTCTAAATTTATAAACAGGATATGGATATTCTTACGATGTTCATTTTATAAAAAATATAGAATGAATAAAACCCGCCTGGAAGCCTTTAGTGATGGTGTACTTGCCATTATCATAACTATTATGGTTTTAGAATTGAAAGTGCCACATGATGCATCGTGGTCTTCGTTAAAACCTCTTATACCGGTATTTTTAAGTTATGTGACAAGTTTTTTGCTGATAGGCATTTACTGGGGCAATCATCACCACCTGTTACATGGTGCAAAGACTGTTAATTCAGGTATAATTCTATCTAACCTAAATTTATTATTCTGGTTATCGCTGGTGCCGGCCGCAACTGGCTGGATGGGTGAAAATCATTTTGCGCCCAACACTATTATTTTATATGCCATCTTGCTGATTTTATGTGGCCTGGCGTATGGCATTTTACAGAACAAGATCCTCAAAGCGATGGATCACCAAAGCGAATTAAAAACAGCGATAAAAAAACAAGGCAAAAAGGTCATTCTTACATTTATTATTGACCTTTCGGCGATACCATTTGCTTTTATTCACCCTTATATTTCAGGATTAATGTTTGTTCTACAATCAGCCATCTGGTTAATACCGGACAAAAATATTGAGAAGGCATTAAAAAACACAACCTGAAAATAGTTCGGGCCTTCATTTATTGGCTCGTAAAAATTAGTGCAATATGAATCGTATCGACAGACTATTCGGCATCCTCACCTTGCTCCAATCCAGGAAATTTGTGCCTGCAGAAAAGATTGCTGACAAATTCAACATGAGTATCCGTACGGTTTACAGGGATATTAAAGCTTTATGTGAATCAGGTATCCCAGTAAGTTTTGAACCAACCAAGGGCTATTTTATTGTACAGGGATATTTTTTACCACCGGTTTCTTTTAGCACGGAAGAAGCCAATGCATTGATGTTTATGGAAGCTATTGCTTACGGCTTTTCTGATAAATCTATACAGACACACTATTCGAATGCGTTGACCAAAGTGAAGACGGTATTGCGGGCTTCCCAAAAGGAAAAGGTAGAGATGTTGAGTAATAATATTAAAATGCAGATACCAGCCTGTTTTAGATATGATTTTGAATACATGTCTGTTCTTCAAAGTGCCATTTCATCGAAGATCACCATCGAAATGGAATATAAGAATAATAATCATGAAATAAGCCTGCGACAGGCCGAACCCATCGGGCTTGTATTTTATGCGTTTGGCTGGCACCTGATTGCCTGGTGCCTCATCCGGAAGGATTATCGTGATTTTAAAATAGCAAGAATACTTCGGTTAAAAAGTACAGGCTCGCCGTTTAGCAAAACGGATCATATTGAGTTGAATAATTATTTGAAGTTGCTGCCGGTGAATTATTGAAGGGAGGTTTACAGAGGTGGTTGTTGCAGAGCGCTTCATATTAATTTAACACGCTTAGGAACGAACACCTGTTTGTTGGTGACATCCCGCCGAATCACCCCCGGTAAATTCCATGCTACGCAACGGAATCCAACATCCACTCCTTGAAAAAGCTACGGGTAGAACACATCTTTTTCTTTATTAAGTGAAAGGTGCCAACATTGAATGATTGTAAGTAGATGTAGCCCTGTAAGGGCTTACCCACAGTTTTAAACTATCTTACCCCAGGATGACTATGTATAATATAAAACAAGAAGTGTGCTAACGGTAGCTTTGAATAAAGAAGGGAAGGTATGAACATTCCTCCTGGAATATCAATAGTAGTTCTCACAACTTCTCTATCCTTATATTCCTATAATAAATCTCTGCACCCTCCGATTGCAACGCAATTTTCCCTTCCCGTACGTTAGCATCCTCCCCTTCATTTACGACCACACCATTTATAATATGCGTGCATTTGCCATTGTTGGCAATAACCTCCACCGTGTTCCACTGGCCGGAAGGTTTTTCGTTATCGGCAAATTTTACCACCTGTTGGTTTTTTGTGGGTAGATAACGTTTACCCTTTACCGTTAAAGAGGTACTGTCCACTAACCAGAAGTCACCACAATCACCTTCCTGGATCTGGAACTCGATAGATCGTGGCCATACGTGATCGGGCACACCGTCAGTAAAATAATATAAAATGCCTCCATCCCGTTTGGCATTTTCACGGGGCGGATGTTTTTTTTCGCCCCATTTAAAATCGAGAGACAGGTGGAAATTTTTATATGAATTTTTGGTAGAGATATAACCAAAGTCTTTACCACTTGCGTGTATCATTTCGTCCTTCACAGCAAAGGTGCTATCGGGATCCTCGTCAACAAGTTTGTCTTTCAGGAAGACATACCAGCCATCGAGATTTTTGCCGTTAAATAAAGCTGTTGATCGTTGGGCGATTATTTCCATTTGTATTGCCAAAAGAGCGCAGCTTACAAGAATTAAATTTTTTTTCATGAAGGAAGAATTTATTTCAGGTTAAAAGTTATTACATTTTTTTTAAAATCGAAGATTTTCCAGCGTCTTACATTATTTTGCTTTTTGGTGTCTGTTTGGTCAAGTTTCCAGCCTACCGAGGCTGCCGGAAAATTTTTGAACTTATGCCCGGGTGCAAAAACAGACAGGCCATCTCTTCTTAAACTGGCGCTCAGCAAATATTTGCCATTATAATCATACGTAACACGACCAATATAAAATTTGATCAAATTATCTTCTACTCTTGTATTGGCAGCAATATTTGTTGCACCATTTAATGTTTTTACAGCATTGGTATTCTGGTTGCCGGTAGCGGTTACAATAATATAATGTTGTCCCTGCTGTTCATAAACGGCAGTGGCGTTCACATGATGTTCCCGGAATGTTTTATCAAAAACCAGTTGTTGCGTATATAAAAACGTAGAATATAATTGACGTTGGCTGTTGATAGTGGCCAACGCAGCGCTGAGCGTTCCGCCATCATTATAAATAGGCGTGTACAACTGCTGGTAAGCATTGGTATAATCAACCCCAAAGATTGACCTGAATTTAAGCCAGGGTGTAAAGGTAACATCTGAAGGATGAATTTAATAAAAAACCAGCCACAAAAAAATCACACACCGTGTTATAAACTCCGCGTGCCATATAGTTTTCAGCTTCTCTACTATTTCGCTCAGCAGGTTGTACACTGACTGCCTGCTGATATTCATAAGTTCAGCGATCTGCCCATGTTCCAACAGTTGGTAATATTTGAGGTAGATAATTCTTTTTTGTTTTTTAGATAGGAAACAGAGTGTCTTCTTTAACATCTCCGCTTTTTCCTCGGAGATCTGTTTCTCAATGATGAACTGCTAATTGGAGAATTCCTGCAGGAATTCATAATCCTCATTTAATGGAGTTGAATCGGCTTTGCGATTATTTTGGTGGAGGCATTTCAACACTTTATTCTTGATGGCACGAAGCAGATAATATTTTGGAGAAAGAATTTGTAACACTGTGTCTCTTCGTTGCCAGAGATTAATAAAAACTTCCTGGATACAGTCTTTGATCAACCCATCATCTTGCGAAAACTGGTCGGCATAGTTATACAGGCTTGTATAATAATTTTTCATGATCAGGGCAAAAGCCTGGTCATCATTTTGGCGCAATCGTTGCAACCAGTCTGTCTCGGTCTGAGAAGCATCGTATTTCAAGAGCAATCATTGAGGAAGAGCGATCGGCTATCAGCTGTCGGCCATCGGCTATCAGCTATCAGCTTAATCTCTAAATGTACAAAAGCAAATTAATAAATTACTATTTTTGTAAATTAATAAATAATTGCTGGTTAATTTAACTTCACTAAAAGCCGATAGCCGATAGCCGACAGCCATTCTTCCCACCGCTACTTCTTCTCAAGAGTTTTCATCCATTCCTCCGCACGTTTGGGCCAGGAGTTAACAGGCTGGGTTGACTTTCTTAAACCATAGCCGTGACCACCAGAGGCAAACAAATGCATCTCAGCAGGAACGCCAGCATTTTTTAAAGCAAGGTAATAGAACAGGCTGCTCTCTACTCTAACCGGGTCATCTTCTGTTTGAACTATAAATGTGGGGGCTGTATTTTTGCTAATGGGCAATTCGGGCGCCACCTTATCTCCTTCCTGTTTTAAAGACAGGTACGCGGGATAAATAAGCATTACAAAATCAGGTCTGCAGCTAACAATATCTGAAGCATCAAGGGCTTCATACGTTCTTTTATCATAATTGGTGCTTAGTGCTGCCGAAAGATGTGCACCGGCCGAAAAGCCCATGATACCAATACGATTGGGGTCAATACCCAGTTTTCCGGCATTGGCACGAACCAGTCCCATAGCTCTTTGTGCATCTTGTAAAGGTGGTTGGTACCTGGATAAACCTTCGCGAACCGGCACCCTGTATTTTAATAACAAAGCCGTTACGCCTATTGAATTCAACCACTCACAGATCTCTGTTCCTTCCAGGTCCATAGCTAAAATGGAATAACCACCACCCGGACAAACAATAACCGCCGATCCATTTCTTTTATTTTTGGGAGGAGAATAAACAGTGAGGGTAGGTTTTGTAACGTTCGTCAGGCGGATCACATCTTTCCCTGAAACTTTATTATCCGTCGATTTTGTTTTGTCTTTTTCTTCTCCGATATTTCCCTTTTCTCCCGGAACTATACCGGGCCAAACTAATACAGGTGAAGTCGTTTCGATAACGGGAGCCGGTTTTGCAGGAGACTGACTGAACGATGGCATAGTGATACAAAAATTAAAACTCAAAAATACACCCATCAATATTTTGAATGGCTTCATATTAATTTTGATTTAGTAGTATTTAATTCTTCAGCGGGTCTAAAGAAGCGTCTACAGCAATTTTGACCTTATTAGAAATTTTATCCTTAACCAATTTAACAATAGTTACTTTATAATCGGATAATAAAATATTGAGACTGGCATTTAAGAGGATCTTTCCTTCCTTTATAATTATTTTTCCAGTGGCCTCCGTTTCTTTTGTCTCACCATGTATAGTTAACATGCCTTTGACCATTGCTGCGTATTCGCCGTCTTTGTAATAAGTGATGGCGCTGTTGTTGGTGATTTGCCCTTTGAATTCTGCCTTAGGAAATTTATCGCTTTCCAGGTAATACTCGTTAAAATCTTCCTGCATGAGCGCTTTTTCAAATTCAAACCCATTTATTAAAAGCATAAATTGAAGGGTGCCCAATTTGTTATTGAGTATGGCGGTTACCGATCGATGATGTGCTTCGATATCTTCCAGGGGCGCCACCGAATAAAAAGAAATTTTACCCGTTTTTGTAAAATATTTATCCTGTGCATTTGCTATAAAACGTCCACTCAATGCGTATACCAGTAGCAGCGTAATCCTAATCATTCGTTATTCCTGTTTATTTTTTGGGTCCATTTCTACAACACAACGATTCAGTATGATATCAGAACCTAAAAGCCCCGTTTCATCTTTCTGATAACCGGTAAACATGCCTTTCACAGTGGTAGCTTGTCCTTTTTGTAATGAATGTATGTCAGATGCAAATACAGAATCCATGGCACATCTTACGGAAGACATCGAATTGGAACTGCCTAATACCAGGGTAAAAAAGCCATGGTCATCTTTGTCGACCTGATTGATAACACCGACCACCGCAATAAGTTTGCCTGAATATTTTTTTGAAGGAAGGGAATCGCCTGCTTCAAATTCTTTAATGAGTTGTTCTGCGGTGACTTCTATATCGGGTTTGGTATTTTTTAACGATTCTACTTTACGATTGTATTCTTTTAAAACCCAAACAGCGGACAATATAAGCAAGGTGAAAAACAGAAGTACTACAATTCTTTTCCGCGGCATAATAAACGTTTTTATAGTGAAATAAAGCATTTGCTGTAACAAATGCCCTATTTATTATGCACTCAGATTTAAAAGTCTTGTTAATTAAATTGCTGTGGACGCGGACCGTTGGTTTGAGCCGGAGGTGTACCGTGAGGTATTGTGTCTTTTTGAGGTGTGCCCGACGATGGTGCACCTGGCTGGCCACCTGGCCTGGGCTGACCTCCCGGACCGCCGGGAGGGCCCTGCTGTTGTGGTGGAGGTTTCATTCCCGGGTGTTCTTTTCCGTTGTGACAGGTGTAACAGGTTACTATCTTAATATTCTTTTCCTTATTTACATCCTTAAAATATTTTTTGTTGATCCGGGCGGTCATTCGCATCATTCCCCTCGCAATATTTTTATTTTCAAGGGAATCGTTGGCAAAATCCCAGGTTTTTTGAGCGTCAGTACCACGGACATGACATTCGCCGCATTTTACACCCAATGAGGCCGTGAAAAGTTTCATGACAGTGTCCAGTTCTGCTTTAGTGGTATTCTTAGACAGTACTTTTAAATTTTTATATTTTACCGGTGCTGCTTGCTGAACAGTGAACGCCATTGCGATGAAAAGAAAAACTGCAAGAACAACTATTGCGAGGGATGATTTTTTCATAATTAGTTTTGATATTCAAGAGAATGATAAATTGAAAATAAGAATTATTTCTGAAATGGATTAAAATTCAGGGTTAACTTCCGAAGTCTTTCAAACTTCGGAAGTTTTGCATAGCGGCTTACGGAAAATGGGAGATACCTAAATTATCACTTTACAAATCAGGGAGACTTCGGAAGTCAATGCTAAATAGAACTCGGAAGTCAACATCAAACAAGCTTCGAAAAGTAATCCAATAATCATTGTTTCTTTATTTCCGGCGTGGGTTTAACCAGCATGGTATCGGCTTCCAGATATTGTAACTTATATCCACCGGAATCTATCATGGTTTTAGGAAATGCAGTTTTAAGCTTATCCCAGTCAGACTTTCCGACTGATGTTTGATAAAGGTATATTGCCTGTAACTTTTTTAATGAAATCAATTGCATCACTCCCTGGGAAGTAACTTTTGTTCCGACAAGGTTAAGGCTTTGAAGATTTTGTAATGTTTTGAGGGCCACCATTCCCTTATCGCTAACAGATGTATTATTTAATTGAAGAGAAGTAATTTCTTTGCAGTCTGAAATGATGGTTAGTGCACTGTCATTAATTTTTGTGTCGCCCAGTTTTAACCAAACCAATTGTTTCTGCAAGGGTTTTAATAATGCTATGTCTTTTGAACTAACATTATTTGCGTTGATAAAATTGGCCGACAGGTAATTGGTGTTTTGAGCAACAGGAATAACGATGACACCTTTATCTCTTAAAGCCTGTATCGCTTTTTCATTAGCGGCTTCTACCGGTTTAACTGGTACGTCTGCCACTGCTTTCTTTTCTGTAATGATATGATCGCTCTGCAATGCCAACAAATAGGTTTTGATTTTATCTGCCTGCGGTAAATCTTTTACCTTCTTATTAAAATCGGCGCCCTCGTTAATCCACCAGTTCATCAATGCCATCTGGCTTTCTTTAAGCTGCGGTTTTTCTTTAGGAGGCATATGATGTTCGTCATTTTCGGGAAGTAGCAAACGTTTCATCAGTTCGCTTTTTTTTACATTTGAAGGAACAATAACAGCCCCGTCTTTCCCGCCTTGCATAAGCAGCAGCGGATCATCTACGCGTAATTTTCCTTTTTGTTTTTTTGGGCCATGACAACTGTAACATTTGGTTTGCAACATGGGATTGATAACATCAGCATAAACTGCAGCTTCCTGGATGTTTGGGATAGGTTTATGTACAAATACTACAGAATCTTCTGCACCCGTTAAGGCGGAGGTGAGATAATCGGTACCATGGGTGAGCGAACCACCCAGGTGTCCTGTAATGGTGATCAGCAACAGCAGGCCAATTGATAATGTTTTATAGGTAACATCCAGTTCTTTCCTCGCTACCTTCATATACAAAAACATCGAAGCAACAGCAACTCCATAGCCCATCCACATATGCCAGCTTACCAGTCCTGTGTTGTAATCGCCATTCCATGATAATAACGTTCCGGTAAAACAGGAGATAATCGCGCCAAACATTCCCAATAACAATACCAGTTTAATAACCTGGTGCGAAATGTTATAGGATGGTTTTTTGGATAACCACATCAATAAAAGGCTGATCATTAAAATGCCTATAGGCAAATGAACCAGAACCGGGTGAAAACGACCAATGAATTCAATAATTGACGTCAACAGATAAAGGATTTAAATTGATCAGGAAAGATACCGTTTACGAAGCAACTGCATCATATAAACGTTGATGGCCCACTGGTCTGCCAGTGGCTGCCGGGTGTAAGGAAGTGTGGGCATATAATCGGGCGGGCCGAATTCAGTGAGTATCGTCATTCGTTGACCCAATCGTTTCTTTCGTTCCGCCACTTTATCCCACCACGCAAGATGCGCTTTTACGGTCTCTTCCCATTCGGGTGCACGCGGATCATTTACCTGCGGCCCTTCCGGATGCCCGATCCTGGCATGAATATGTTCTACCCGTTGCAGCGTTAGTTCCAACGTTTCCTGTTGATCGTGCAAGAGACTTTCACTTACATTACACCAGTGAGATACGTCGAAGGTTAAACGCAGATCAGGATTTTTTTCTATGAATTGTTTGGCTACCGGCGCGGCAAACAACATCCGTGAGCGATGTGTTTCATGACAGATCAAAATGCCTGTTTGTTTGGATAATTGGGTAGTATGATCTATGAAGGCCTTGTTCTCTTCATAGCTAAAATAATCACGGCCCGAATGACAGTTAATATATAAAGGCGTTTGTATTTTGTTATTGGCAGCCGCATCTATCATTTTTTTAAAAAAAAGCAGGTGTTCCTGCCAGTTAGACTGCGATCCGCCGCAAAGAAAACCGACTTCCAGCTGGTGTTTTTTAAGGGCTGCGAATAATTCAACCTGGTCCCTATTTTCCATCGGCCACCATGTCTCAATACCATCATAGGTTTCTTTTTTTGCTTTGGCGCAGTATTCATCCATGCTGCCGGGAAATCCCCAGCTGGTGGCCAGAATCTTTAATTCGAAATTTTTATCCATGGAGAATGTGGGTTTATGGCTCTCCCCTAATATTTGCAGGGAAGATATAAATAAAGCGGTAGTTGTAGAAGCAGATGTTTTAATAAAATTTCTACGGTTATAGGGCATGGTTGTTTATTGGGCAATCAACTATTGTCTTTTAAATGCGTTTGTGGTATTTTGTCGACGCACCCTGTACACCAGACACAGGTGGTATTAAACCCCTTTTCCGATATTATTCTGGCAGTTTTCGTATGTAATCAGGGCGTTTGTGTGATAGTTTCCCAGTTGGTCAGTGTGCTACGCAACGATATCATCAATCACCTTCCCGCTAACATCCGTTAACCGGAACGGCCGCCCCTGGAATTGGTAAGTAAATTTTTCATGATCAAAACCCAATTGGTTCAGGATGGTGGCCTGGATATCATAAGGCGTTACTTTGCCGATAACCGCATTGTAACCGATCTCATCCGTTTCGCCATAGGAAAAGCCTTTTTTGATGCCGCCGCCTGCCATAAATATAGTAAAGGCATCGGCATGATGATCTCTTCCTTTAAAGGGGTTCTGTTTACCATCCCTGTTTTCCATCATAGGCGTTCTTCCAAATTCTCCGCCCCACACTACCAGGGTGTTTTCTAATAATCCTCTTTGTTTCAGGTCGAGAATTAAAGCAGTTACCGGTTTATCAACCTGCCTGCATTTATTAATGAGTCCTATATCAACGGCGGTATCGGCCCCAGTGCCATGCGTATCCCATCCCCAGTCGAACAACTGTACAAAGCGAACGCCTTTTTCAACGAGTTTTCTCGCCAGCAATACATTATTGGCAAAGCTGGGCTTACCTGGTTGTGTGCCATACATTTCATGAATATAATCCGGTTCATCATTTATATTCATCGTTTCCGGCACGGATATCTGCATGCGGTAAGCCATTTCATATTGGGAGATGCGGGATAATATTTCCGGGTCATTATATTCTTTGTATTCCTGTTGATTTACGGCATTGATGGCGTCAATAGATGCTTTGCGGAGATCCCTGTCCATGCCTGCGGGATCTTTAATAAATAATACGGGATCGCCTTCACTCCGGCATTGTACGCCCTGGTACACTGAAGGCAGGAAGCCGCTACCCCATACACTTTTCCCGGCATCCGGAAACCGGCCTCCCGAAGTGAGAACCACGAAACCGGGAAGGTTTTGATTTTCTGTTCCCAACCCATACGTTGCCCAGGCGCCCATGGCAGGACGACCCAGCCTGGCCGAACCCGTTTGCATCACCAGTTGTGCGGGCGCGTGGTTAAACTGGTCAGTGGTAACGCCTTTCAAGAAACTCAGTTCATCTGCAATGGTAGACAGGTGTGGTAAATTTTCGCTGATCCACGCCCCGCTTTGGCCATGCTGTGCAAACTTGGCCTGTGGGCCCAACATCTTGGGTACTCCACGTATGAAAGCAAAGCGTTTGCCTTCGAGGAAAGAAGGCGGACAGTCCTGGCCGTTTAGCTTCATCAGCTCTGGTTTATAATCAAACAGTTCCAGTTGCGAGGGGGCCCCTGCCATATGAAGGTAGATTACACTTTTAGCCTTGCCCGGAAACATCGGCAGCTTGGGTGCCAGCGGATTGGCTGGATCGAATACCACGCTGTTGGCATTGGTAGTTGTTCCCGATCCGCAGGATTGTAACAAGGAACCCAATGCCAGGGCACCGAAGCCCATAGCGCTTTCCTTTAAGAAATGTCTTCGTGTTACATGCCGCAGGGAGGCAGCATTTGCCTCGTTTAAGAGCCGCTGATTATGTTGTTCCTTTTGAGTCATTGTGCTCAGTAATTTGTGCTTGTTTAATTAAACTTGAAACCAGCCTTCCGAAGTTTTGTCAGGTAAACTCGACTTCCGAAGTTTTAAAAACTTCGGAAGTCTGACATTCGGAGGCTTGCCTTGGTTAAGACTTTCGAAGTCTCAAAGACTTCGGAAGTCAACCCAACGACTTCGCAAGTCAACCCTAAGACTTCGCAAGTCAGATTCCTAATTCTTCGTTATTAGCTCATCCAGATTCAAAATCGCATTGGCAACTACTACTAATGCAGCCGTTTCCGGGTTATTGTGTTCGTCTTTCTGTCCATTTATCTGACATGTTTTTTCGGGATCATCTTTCAGTTTCAGGTAAGCCTTGTCGTATAAATTTCTGAGCGCCGTTAACCGCTCTGTTGTTATTGGTTTCTGCAAAGCCATACGGTACCCTTCGCTTATCGACTTTCCAACATCTTTTCTGTCGGCTGTTCTTTTCTGCATTTGCCAGGCGAAATGGCGGCCTGCTTCCAGGTAAACAGAGTCATTAAGGGTAACCAGGGCCTGTAAAGGGGTATTTGTACGGATCCTTCGAACGGAGCAAACCTCCCGCGATACACCATCAAAACTTATCATGGACGGATAGGGGGCGGTTCGTTTCCAAAAGGTGTACAAAGCCCGGCGATACTGATCTTCCTCGTTGCTTTTTATCCAGCTACGGCCATTATACGGAGACAGCCATATACCCTGCGGCTGCCAGGGCATAACAGGCGGGCCATACATTTTGTTACTCAGCATCCCGCTTAAAGCCAATGCCTGGTCACGAATTTGCTCTGCGGAAAGTCTTATCCTGGCCCCTCTTGCGTACCATTTGTTATAGGGGTCTTTTTCCAATACTTCCTTACTTAGCTTGGAGTCCTGCCGGTAGGTTGCAGACATCATCATTTCTTTCAATAACCTCTTGGTGCTCCATTTAAAGTCGTTCATGAACTGGTAAGACAGGTGATCCAGCAACTCCGGATGGGTGGGGGCGGCACCCTGTGTTCCCATATCTTCCAAAGTTTCCACGATACCATTACCAAAGAGTTGCTCCCACATACGGTTAACCATGGTTCTGGCCGTTAAGGGATTTTGCTTGCTTGTTAACCACATAGCCATACCTAAACGATTCCGTGGTGCATTGGAGGGAAAAGGATTCAGGGAATGAGGTACATCTGCATTTACCTGCTCGCCTTTTACTAACCAGTTTCCTCTTTCAAAGACGTTCGTGGCGCGGAACATATCAGCAGGGTTGTCCATCATTACGGGTGTATTGGGCATGTTCTTACTGAGCAGGAACCAGAAACTCTTGTGCATTTGCGCATAACCCTGTTTTTCTTTGCCGGGCAATTCTTCTGTAAATTTCAACCAGTCGAATTGCAAACCATTATCCGTCGGCTTTAGGAGATTTGAGTTGGTATACGTCAGATAAATGTCATGCACACCGGTAACTGCAGGAAAGTCAGCACTGACAATGCGCCAGCCCTTCGTGGTGTCTATGGAAATGGTATGTAAAACAACACCGTCTGGTTTATCGAGATGGATAGTGAGTATGCCCCCCGGCAAATAAGATAACTGTTTAAAAATGAGTTGATTCTTCTGGTTTAGATTTACCTTTTTTAAACGTGCCTGCCCGTTATTCCGAAATGTCAGCCATTTGGTATCTTGCAGTTCGCCGTTTAAAAACTGGTCGGCCAACAACGAGTTGATAGCCGGCTGCCCGGTTTTAAGAAATGTATAGACCTCTTCGGCTTTTTTCTCAAAACCGTTTGATTTCAGCCAGGTAGTTACACTATCAAGCGAGAGGCTGTCTGAAGGGGAGAAATGTTTTAAGAGTGGATAATCTGCATAAGTGTCTTCATCCCGGGTATTATTAAAAAAGGCCATGAACTTATAAAACTCATTGTGAGAAAACGGGTCGTAGGGATGGCTATGGCATTGCACACAAGCAAAGGTAGTTCCCAGGATTCCCTGCCAGGTGGTATTTACCCGATCGAGAACGGCAGCAATCCTGAATTCTTCATTATCCGTACCGCCTTCATCGTTCGTCATGCTATTGCGCTGGAACGCCGTTGCCAGGTACTGGTCATCAGTAGGATGGGGTAATAAATCACCCGCCAGTTGTTCGGTTAAAAACTGGTCGTATGGTTTATCTTCATTAAAAGCACGGATCAGCCAGTCGCGATACTCCCAGATGACGCGGTTATCATCTCTTTCATATCCTTTTGTATCTGCATACCGCGCAATGTCAAGCCACATAGAGGTAAATCGTTCTCCATACTTTGGCGAAGCCAATAAAGAATCGATTAGTTGTTCGTAGGCGTTATCATTATTGCTTTCAAGGAATTTTTTTACCAGGGAGGGAGAAGGGGGCAGACCGGTAAGGTCCAGGCTGGCCCTGCGAACCAACGTTGCCTTGTCCGCTTCGGGGGAGGGTTTTAAATTTTCCTGCTTAAGTTTTTCATGGATAAAATAATCAATATCATTTTTTTCCCAGGAAGAGGTGGAAGCAGGTATCAATCCAAACAAATAACCTGAAGGTTTGGGAACCACCGTTTCCTTCACGCCAACATAGGCCCAATGGTCTCCCCATACGGCGCCTTCTTTTACCCAGTCGTACAAGATAGACTTTTCTTCTTCATTCAACGGCGGATGTTTATAAGGCATCCTGTCTTCCGGGTCTTTGAGGTTTATCCTCCTGATCATTTCACTATGTTCCGGATCGCCGGGGATGATGGCGAAGTTGCCCGATTCTACCTTGGCCAGGGCTTCTGTACGAAATAATAAACTAAAACCCGCCTTTTTCTTCACTCCGCCATGACAGGTAATGCATTTCTTATTGAAGATGGGTTTAACCTGTGTGTTGTAATCAACAGCTTTGTGAGAGGTGCTAAAGATAAATATTGTTGTGATGAGCAACAGACAAACTGAAACCAATATAATTTTTCTGTTTTTACCAAAAGTCATGAGTGCATTCGATT
>JBDSBP010000624.1:0-15559 GCA_039921525.1 Chitinophagaceae bacterium
GAGATACACGGAGGCGCTCTGTGAAACTCCGTGCCTTCTCCGTGTAGCTCTGTGTAATATATTTGCTGCCCAGACATGCGACAGAACCAACAGAATAACTTCATGACTTGTCAAAGTAGAATTAATGATTAATGGTTAATGGTTAATGTGGTTCTCAAGCTCAAGCTCATACCTCATACCTCATACCTCATACCTAAATATACACGATCACCTTAATCTTCTTAATCTGTTTCTGTATCTCTTTCAATTCACTATCCACGTCTTTTTTATTCTTTTCATGTTGCTTCTGTAATTCGGTTTTAATAGATTTAAATTGCAATTGAAGCACTTTGTAATAATTTATGTATTCTGATTCTTCCTTTGCCGAAGCCTTCAGGTTATCCAGGTTTATATTATTTGAAGAATCTAAAATCCGGTTATACAATTGCTGAACATTCAGCTGCTGTACAGACTCATGAATTTTCCGCTGCAGCTGCAGAAAGGCTGACTTGCTGCTATCATGGAGTTTCGCAATTTTATTCAGTTCAATATTCTGAATTTCATTCTGTGCCTTAACCAGTGACCTGCGAACGGCCTGGTTGAAATAAAGTTCCGTCTTTAGTTTTGCCAGGGAACTATCTTCTGTAGTAAAATAGGTGAAGCTGGAATTAGGTACGAAAGGAAACTCATTATTGACAGCTATTTCCGGCGCAGCAGGTGGATCTATTTCTTTAATAGAAAATTCTTTCTTCCCTGTTACCACAGATTGAAGCAGTGTAACACCAGGGTATTCATCCTCTTTTACATCCATCGAAACAGGTAAATCAAAGGAATTTTCTTTGGGATTATTATTTTCAACAATAGTAGATGAGCTGGTTATCCATTTTTTTCGATTTCTTTCTTTTGTTTTTACAGGCTTGCTTGCAGCAGGCATTACGGTGCTATTATTGACGGTCCGGTTAAGACTGGGGGAATATTCCGGTATTCGGGCATTTAGTGCTGAAAATGTATTATCAATGTTCTTCACAACTATCTCTCCCGGGTTAACAAGAGCTATAAAGCTTAACAAACCAATGGTAAGAAAATAAGCTACCAACTTAAAGCGGGAGCCGCGATTTACTTTCATTATTCCCATAATCCGCTGGATGCGTTGCAGTAATAAATTTTTGCTTTCGCCGGTAGCGGCAATTGCCAGGGAATAAGCTGCAGACCTGCTTTGCTCCAATGTAAATAGAGCGGAGGCATATTGGTAAGGATCGAATCGGAATTGCAGTACCCAGTCGTCACAACTTTTTTCCCTTTCCAGTTTGATCGATTTAATAAATAACCGGGCAAAAGGATTAAAGAAAAAAAGAATTTCAGCTATACCGATGTATAAATGTGTCAGGTAATCATTTCTTTTAATATGAGCAAGCTCGTGCAGCAGGATGGCCTCCAATTGTTTTACTGATAGTTGATTAATGCAGGCTACCGGAATAAGGATCGTTGGTTTCAAAACCCCCATCACCATCGGGGTATCCACATGTTCGGAAATCCATACTTGTACTTTATGGCGGATGTTTAGTTGCTGTACCAACTGCAGCACGTAAAGTCTCCATTCTGCACGCATTTTGTTTAAGCCACGGGTCTTTAAGTTTTGGGCATAAAAGAAGAACCCAAAAAAACGAACAAAAAAGCCTGCTACTATTAAGAGGTAAAATATGGAAAAATAGGAAAGGTTATTTTCTAAAAAAGATTGGGCAAATCTGTAAATAAAGGAGTAGGAGGTATTATCAGGAAGTTGATAAAATAATTTATCCTGGTTACCAGCTTCCGAATAAGAAAAATATCGAATAGAAAGCGATCCGGCAAACCAAATAAAACCTATTGAAAGTAACACTAAAGCAAGTCCATGTTTTATGGCAGGTGAAAAATTTCTCTTTATATGGATGATGGCTAAAAACAGCAGCCAGATAATACAGAACTGCCAAAGGCTATTTAATAAACACCATCCAAGGGCTTTGAGAAAGGGAGAATGGCTCAGTATGCTCATCTTACTGATTTTTAAGATCGTTCAATAAATTCTGAATGGCGTCCAGTTCTTCTTTCGAAGTTTTATGATTTCCCAGTGCCTGAATTACCAGTTGCGTAGAAGAGCCACCAAACAGGCCATCAATCATTTTTCCTAAAAAATGTTTTTGCGTTTTTTCTTTGCTTACTGCAGCCTGGTAAATATGCGTTTTTACAGACGCATCTCTTTTTACCAATCCCTTTTCATTCATAATCTGCATGAGTTTGAGCGTGGTGGTATACCCTACGTCTTTATTTTTAGCCAGCTCTTCATGAACTTCCCGTACGCTTGCCAACCCCCGTTGCCATAACACGCCTAATATTTCAATTTCGCTTTCTGTTGGTTTAATATATTTTGTTGTGGACATATTATATTAATTATGGCACTAATATACGATTACTTTCGTAATGAAAAGTTAAAAGGGGCAAAATTTTATTTGGCCATGAGGTGTGAGGTATGAGGTATGAGGTATGAGGTATGAGGCAACGCCAATACATCATGGATCGCATATATAAAAGAGAGATTGTTACATAGCCTTAAGATTATTATGAAGCCGAAGGCTGATAGTCGGCTTTACCTCATTCCTCATACCTCACACCCCGTTCTCCTCCGGATGCTGCCGCTTGTGCTCCTCTACCATCATAGCCGTGGTTTTAGTGCTGCCGTCATGGCTCCAGCCGGGTGGATGAATAAAGTATCCTACTGCATTCTTAAAAGAGCCGGAAGCTGCTGCTTTTTTAAATAACAACTGCCAGGTTGTAAAAGCAACCACTACCGGGTTAAAAGAACCTATGTTTTTGGTGAGGCCGTAAATAGCACGTTCATCTTCTATTATAAAAGTTTTAAATAATCTGTCCCAGATGATCAGAACACCTGCATGGTTTTTATCGAGGTATTTAAGATTGGTTGCATGATGAACCCGGTGATGGGATGGTGTATTAAAAATAAATTCTATTACCCGGGGCAACCGATTTATAGCTTCAGTATGAATCCAGAATTGATAGATCAGGCTTATCGCCTGCATACTCATGACAACTATGGGATGAAAACCCACCAACGGCATCCATATCCAAAAAATAAAAGCGCCGGTAATATTACCGGTCCAGGTCTGGCGTAGGGCAGCTGCCAGGTTATATTTCTGTGAAGAATGATGCACAACATGCGACGCCCAGAACCAGCCCACATGATGGCTGGTACGATGAAACCAGTAGTAAGAAAAATCGTCTGCAAAAAAAGCCAGTATCCAAATCCAGGCTTTGGAAGCATCCAATTCAAACAGCCTGTACTTATAAACAAACATGAATAGCGCGAAGATGGCAGCTTTGCTGATAAGCGAGGTTAAGACATTTCCCAGGCCCAGCGAAATACTGCTAAAGGTATCCTTCCATTCATAGGTGGCATTTTTTTGAATGGCAGCAAATATTGCTTCTGCCACTATCAGGACAACAAACCCGGGAATCGCGTAATATAATATGTTAGGGGGCATGTATTCAGGATAAAATTACGATAATTCGGCTATCGGCTATCAGCTATCAGCTATGTCGTACAAGGTAAGAAAAGAAAGGGTCAGGTGTAATTCTAATAAACGTTCAGGTTTAAAGTAGTTGTTCTATATTTATTGTTGAAAGGTTTTAGCTGATAGCTGACAGCCGACAGCTGATAGCTGATAGCTGATAGCCGATAGCCGACAGCTGAAAGCCCTTCTTAAAATTAATGTTATGAAAATCTTATTAACGGCCTGCTTATTATTGTTTTCAATTTTGGGAATTACGCGATTAACACAAAATAAACCTGCGGTGGGCAAATGGATAAAACTCTTTAACGGCAAGGATTTAAAAGATTGGAAAATTAAAATTAAAGATCATCCGCTCAATGAGAATTTCGGACATACTTTTCGTGTTGAAAACGGTTTGATGAAAGTAAGCTATGATCAGTATGATGGTTTTAAAGATCAGTTTGGTCATATCTTTTACAAGCAAAAGTTTTCCGCATACCTGTTGGTTGTTGAATACCGTTTTGTGGGCGAGCAGGTGAAGGGGGGTGCCGGGTGGGCCTTACGTAACAGCGGTGCCATGCTGCATTCACCGGCCCCTGAAACCATGGAATTAAACCAGGATTTTCCCATATCGTTAGAGTGCCAGTTATTGGGTGGTAATGGAAAAGATCCACGGTCTACCGGTAACTTATGTACGCCGGGTACCAATGTAGAGATCAATAACAAACTCTTTACTACTCATTGTATCAACTCTACTTCTAAAACCTATCATGGCGATCAATGGGTAACGGTGTCAGCATTGGTTTTGAGAGATTCCATTATCAAACATATAGTAAATGGAGATACGGCAATAGTATATACAAAACCTCAGTACGATGGCAGGGATACCTGGGTAAAAAAGGCTGGTTTGAAAGATGGTGAACTGATAAAGGAAGGTTACATTTCCCTGCAAAGTGAAAGCCACCCGGTAGAATTTAGAAAGGTAGAACTTTTTGACCTGGAACCCTATATGAATGATCCTAAAAAACTACAGAATATCCTGCTAAAGTTGCAGAAGGAAACTGCCATGAGAAAATAAATCCTGCCGCCGGCCAAAGGCAACTTCGTATCTTCATATCACGACGAACATGCAAAAGCAGCATGATTTCGGCTATAACCGCTTGCATTGTTAATTGGATGATAGTCAAGTTCGATTGTTTGACAGTTGGAAGTTTATGCGTTTGAGAAATTATAAGAACGTTTTTCAAACAAACAAATCAATTCACTAATGAGCAATTAAAAACCGAACAATTATTGATAATATGACAGCAGAACAACAAAGGTTAGCGGTAAACGCCGGCAATAATGTTCCACTGGAACAATGGGGGCCTTATTTAAGTGAACGCCAGTGGGGAACGGTTCGTGAAGATTATGGGCCCTATGGCGATGCCTGGAATTATTTCCCCTTCGACCAGGCGCATTACCGTTCTTATTACTGGGGCGAGGATGGCCTGGCAGGCATTTCAGATTATTTTCAAAATCTCTGTTTCGCCCCGGCTTTATGGAACGGTAAGGACAAGATACTTAAGGAAAGACTTTTTGGCTTGGGAAATAGTGAAGGCAATCATGGGGAGGATGTAAAAGAGCTTTATTATTATCTGGATAACACGCCAACGCATTCCTACATGCAGTATTTATATAAGTACCCGCAGTTGGAATTTCCCTACGATAAACTTAAGGAAGAAAATATTAAACGGTCCAAAGAAGAACCAGAGTATGAAATACTGGATACAGGTATCTTTGATAACAATCAATATTTCGATGTTACTATAACCTATGCAAAACAAAACTCGCAGGACATCTTCATAAAAATAAATATTTGTAACCGTTATACAAAAACAGCAGATATAACGGTGTTGCCTACCCTATGGTTTTATAACAGGTCTAGTAATCATGAACCCGGTAAAAAAGCGGAGATCACTTTACAGGATAAAACATCTGTGAAGGCCACGCATAGCAGGTTAGGTACTTACTATTTGTATTTCCAACCGGCAAGGGACCTTTTCTTTACGGACAACGTTCATAACATTCAAAAAATTACCGGCGCAACTAATGATAGTATTTTTGTAAAAGATGCATTTCATGATGCCATCATCAGAAAGGAAAATTTGCCGGCACTACGTAAAAAAAGATCCGGAACAAAATTCTCTCCTGTGTATAATTTAACTATCGAAGCTGGAAAGTCTAAAAACATTTACCTGCGTTTAAGCAACCAGGAAATGAATAATCCTTTCGTAACCGGCTTTGAGAACATCTTTACAACGCGAAAAGAAGAAGCCGATGCTTTTTACGAAGCCATACTTCCTCCCAACCAGCTTCCGGAAATGCTTAAAATACAACGCCAGGCGTTAGCTGGTTTATTATGGAGCAAACAATATTATCATTACGATGTGGAACGATGGTTAACCACCAGTGATAATATAACCCCGGTGAATCCCGGTAAATTGTATGGCCGTAATAATGAATGGAAGCATTTGAAAAACCAGGATATCATTCTTATGCCTGATAAATGGGAATATCCATGGTATGCCGCCTGGGACCTCGCATTTCATTGCATTCCTATGGCCATGCTAGATGCCAATTTCGCCAAACACCAGTTGCTGCTGATAATGCGTGAATGGTACATGAAACCAGATGGACAGTTGCCGGCGTATGAATGGCATTTCAGTGATGTTAACCCGCCTGTTCATGCCTGGTCGGCTTTAATGACCTATCGCGTTGAAAAAAACAAAACGGGCAAAGGGGATATATCCTTTCTTAAACGTATTTTTCACAAGCTGATCATTAATTTTACGTGGTGGATAAACCGTAAAGACGCAAGTGGCAACAACATTTTCCAGGGTGGCTTTCTTGGATTAGATAATATTGGCGTGTTCAACCGAAGTATTGAAATGCCCGGCGATATGCGCCTTGAACAGGCGGATGGTACCAGTTGGATGGCTATGTATGCACTCAATATGATGGATATAGCTATGGAAATATCCATGCATGACGAAGCATTTGAAGACACGGCTACCAAATTTTTTGAACACTTTGTGTTAATCGCCGAAGCGCTTAACCAGCATGGGTTATGGAACAATGAAGACAAATTTTTTTACGATACACTTTCCGTCGCCGGATCTGAACCTTTGCAGCTACGAATACAATCCATCGTAGGATTGACCACCCTCTTTGCTGTTTCTATTATTGAGAAAAAAACCCTGGATAAGTTGGCGGATTTCAAAAAGCGAATTACCTGGTTCGAAAATTACCGGTTAAAAAATAACCGATTCTGGCCTAATGAAGAACGTACTGATGGAGAGAAAATATTACTGTCGCTGGTACCGCGTGAAAGACTTATCAATTTACTGGAACGATTGCTCAATGAAGATGAATTTCTTTCTCCGGGCGGTATAAGGGCTCTTTCCAAGTTCCATGAAAACAATCCTTATACCGTAACGATCGATAATATTGAATACACCATTAGATATGATCCGGGCGATTCTACTTCTAATCTTTTCGGTGGAAATTCTAATTGGCGTGGCCCGGTGTGGATACCCATTAACTACATTATTATTCAGTCCATTCGCCGCTATGGTGAATTTTATGGTGACACTTTGCTGGTGGAATGCCCTGTTGGCTCAGGCAAAAAGCTTACGCTCGACCAGGTAGCCGATGAATTAAGTACCCGCGTAATCAGTATGTTTCGACAGGATGAGGATGGAATACGCCGGTTACATGGTAAGTACAGTGAGTTTTATCAAAGACCGGGCAATGAACACCTCATTCTTTTTTATGAATATTATCATGGCGACGATGGGAACGGCCTTGGCGCCAGCCATCAAACCGGGTGGACATCGCTCGTTGCGGAACTAATTAGCGAATTGGCTTTGAAGAAAGTATGAGGTAGGAGGTATGAAACCCCGAAGGGGTTTTTCAAAAAAAATGCCCAATCTATAATCATATCACCCTTCGGGTTGTTTCATTCATACCTCATACCTTTTATAAAACATAAATTTGCCCATTGAAATGAATGAATTACAAATTTTAAAGTTATTAAATTGGTGATGTCGGCCCAAACTGGTTTGAACAGCTGATAGCTGATAGCTGACGGCTGACGGCTTTACTCATACCTGATACCTCACCTGTTCACAAATTCTTTGCGCTAATTAAGAAAAACTGTTCTAAATTAGTTGTGGCAATCTCATCAACTTAGGGTAAATTATTCATTCATATAAATTTTTTCCCATGGTTACTACAGACATCTCACAGCTCAATGCCGAATGCAATACCTGGATCACCACCCTGCGCAACTACAGAGAAGACCTTAATAAATGCAAAACCACCCTGCAGGAAGTTGCATCACGGCAAATGTCAAAAAACACGTTACAAGACATTGAACATTACCACAATCAATTTCACATCCAACTCATCAACATCCACGATGTAAAACAGGCTATTAAAGAACATGAAAAAATGGCCGCCAGGGAATTAAAAGATGAAAAGGGCGTGGGTGAAACGGTGTGGTCAAAACACGAAGAGTTATACGACAGGTATCACCAGCTGGATCAAACACTCCAGGAATTAAAAGAAGAATTTAACCAATTCATCCATCGGACGAAATAGCTTAAATCATTCAGGCTTGTTATAGACAGTTAAATAATTATTATTCGATTTGCCCTTTTCCGGTCAGTTAGCATCATGTTATCTGCAGAGAAAATAATGTCTGCCAATCACCGCTAAACGTAATCAAGGAGTTAACAGGGATATAGTAATTTAAATACAGAAGAGGATATATAAAAAGCATTTTCCATCCTTATAAATTTTGTAAGTCTTTATATTGCTCAACATTAAAATTGCTTGCCATGGCAGATTTTGATACTTCACACGTAAAAAACATTGTTTTGCTTGGACATGCCGGTTCAGGTAAAACCACCCTAACGGAATGCATGTTATTCGAAGCCGGCATCATTACCCGCCGGGGCTCGGTGGAAGAAAAAAACACGGTCAGTGATTTTCATGACATAGAAAAAGAGCGGGGTAATTCGATATTCTGTAAACTATTACATACCAAATGGCGGGGTTATAAGATCAATATAATCGATACCCCGGGCTATGATGATTTCTCAGGGGAAGTGCTATCGGCTCTGCGCGTAGCAGATACGGGCATCATGTTAATAAATGCCGAAATGGGAGTGGAGGTTGGAACGGATCTAATCTGGGATTATACCGACCAATTTAAAACACCCATGTTATTTGCCGTAAATAAACTCGACTCTGAAAAAGCTGACTTTGATAAAACCGTAAGAGAGGCAAAGCAGCATTTCGGTAATAATGTATTAACCGTACAGTATCCGCTTAACCAGGGCCCGGAATTTAATTCTATCATAGACGTTCTGCGAATGGTTATGTATACGTTCCCTCAAAATGGTGGTAAACCGGAGAAATTAAATATACCCGATGAAGAAAGAGCCAGGGCAGATTACCTGCACAAAGAATTAATTGAAGCCATAGCGGGAAATGATGAATTGCTGATGGAAAAATATTTCGATAAAGGAGAATTGGATGAAGATGAAATGAAGGAAGGACTGAAGAAATCAATGATCAACCATGATTTATTTCCGCTGTTTTGTTTATCCGCCCAACGGAATATGGGAAGCGGGCGCTTAATGGGTTTCATTGATAATGTTTGTCCCAGTGCTTCTGAAATGCCTCCACAACCAGCTAAATCAGGTGAGCTTATTACACCTGACCCCAATGGGCCAGCCTGTGTATTTGTTTTTAAAACTATTTCTGAATCACATGTTGGTGAAATGTCGTTGTTTAAAGTGAATTCCGGCACCCTGAAAATAGGGATGGAATTGATCAATGAAACCACTGGCGTTTCGGAAAGGCTAAATCAATTATATGTGGTAGAAGGTAATAGCCGTACCCATGTAAATGAGCTGGTTGCGGGCGATATAGGAGCGACCATTAAGCTTAAAAATACCCATGTCAATAATACCTTACATGAGAAGGGTACGAATTATGAATTAATTCCTATTGCTTTTCCTACTCCCAATATGACCATAGCTATTGAACCGGTTAAAAAAGGAGATGCAGAAAAACTGGCCATGGCATTGCACCAGTTAAAAGAAGAAGATCCTACCACCCGCGTGGAAGTATCGTCTGAACTGAAACAAACACTGATCCATTGCCAGGGTGAACTGCACCTCACCATCATAAAATGGAAAATCGAACATATATATAAGGTAGATGTTAAATTCGTAAAACCGCGTATTCCTTACCGGGAAACTATTCGAAAAAAATCAGAATCTAACTACCGGCACAAGAAACAAAGTGGTGGTAACGGGCAGTTCGGAGAAGTGTATATGCGTGTTGAGCCCTGGTACGAAGGAATGCCCGACCCGGAAGGATTACACGTGCGTGGCAAAGAGGAGTTTGAACTGCCATGGGGTGGAAAGCTGGTATACCTTAATTGTATTGTTGGCGGCGCCATCGATCAACGTTTTATGCCCTCCATTCTAAAGGGCGTTATGGAGAAAATGCAGGATGGTCCTTTAACAGGCTCTTATGTAAGAGATGTACGCGTAAGTGTTTTTGATGGTAAAATGCACCCGGTTGACAGCAATGATATTTCTTTTAAGATAGCCGGGTTACAGGCATTCAAACAGGCTTTCAAAGACGCCGATCCACAAATATTAGAACCTATCTATTCTGTTGAGGTGCTTTGCCCGGATGATTTAACGGGTTCTGTAATCAGCGATCTGCAAAGTCGCCGGGCTTTGTTGGAAGGAATGGATACCGAAAGCCATTTTACAAAAATTATAGGAAAAGTGCCCCTTGCCGAAATGCATGACTACTCTTCGTCCCTTCGCTCTATCTCCCAGGGAAGGGCAAAATTTAAAATGCATTTCGACGAATATTCCGTTGTTCAGTTCGAAACACAAAAGAAACTGGTAGAGGAGCATAGCAGAGTGGTGAAGGAGGAAGTTTAAATAATTACGAATTACGAATTACGGTATGGCAAGTTCTCGATTACTCCTAATTAGTGATTCGTAATGATCATCTTGCATATTATTTTTACAACCATAACAGTTATTTGTTAACATTGCATCTTGTAGAATTAATCTATATAATGCTCCTAAATAAAAATCTCTTATGACAACCACTCTTGCAGAAAGTATTCAAAAAAATTTGGGTTATCCTGAATTACGCAAAATAGATCCTAATACCCAGTTAGTTACGCAAAAAAACATTGAGACTGTACCAAATCAACTTGGCCAGGCTGCAATACCTACCGTACTCTTAGGTTTGTATAAATACGGGAATACAGAAAAAGGATCAGAAGACATCCTCAGGGGAAATATATCTACTTCTTGGCTTGATTTGTTTTTTGCTGATTCAAAGGAAGAAGCAATCAGTAAAGTTGCTGCATATGCTGGCAAACCGCAGGAAGAAGTGGCATTAAAAATGGAAGAAATAGCTTCTGAATCCGTTAAGATTATCCGTGAAAATACTCCTGAGAAAGCTTCATTTAGCGATGTTAAAACCTATGTGGCCAATCAGCGCAATAGCATACTTGTATTTCTACCCGCAGAGTTACAAATAAGTACTCTTGTAAATGATAACACCCTGGATGACCGTACTAATAAGATGGAGGGCCCCATATCCAACGCTGTTCACTTTGTGGAAAAATTATTTTCAGGCTCTACCACGGAAAAAAATGAGGACCAGAAAAGTAATAATTAAGCTGATAATAAGAGTTAGGCTTCTCAAACCCAACCTGGTTCAGCTTTTACCTTGCTGAATTCATCCTGGCTATGAAGTGATGGCGGTCCTTTTCAGACCCGGACTCTGGCTGATCCCGCTTACATTACGCTAGCTCCTGTAATAATATCTAGTTTTAAAATGTAGCAACGGTTATTCTTAACGCAATTTAATTCTATCATTAACGTTTCTGAAGTATACTATTATCCAATAAATGTACTTCAATGGATCATTCAATTTCTAATCTCCAGGGATCTTTGGCAGAGCTTTTTATCCTGAATGACATTCAGAATAATTTTACGAGTTATGAAGCCATTCTGAGTATCAAAAGATGGAAATTCATCCTTTGCATTCCCGGAATTGCCCAGCGCATTATCGACGAAGCAGACGAAAATATACAAAAGAACTTTCTTTCTTACATTTCCTTTAAGCAGGTACTTATTGAAGAAGGTGATTTTTATGCTGATACAAATAACTAGTAATAGATATAGATGAATTTGAATTTTTAAATTGTTATTAGGAATAGAATCATAAACACGAAAGTAAGAACTACCCCTTGTTGCTTTAAATTATCTTCCCTGTCAGCTATCAACATAGTTTCATTTCAACGTTCATTAATGTATAATGGATGCGGGAATATCTCCTGTAAGCAATGTCGTTATTATGAGCTATTTAATTATGTGTTAATTAATTAATATCTCATTTTAACATTGAAAAGGGCAATATGTAAATTAATTTCGGAATCTTTGCCACTTTTAAAATGCGTTTGAAAAGTGGGAATCTCTTTTTTGAGCCATTTAGGTTAATTATGTACGCTGGTTCCGGAATTTAATCAGCCAGGTATTTATTTAGCCTCAAAGCAATTAAGTTAAACATTATTAACAATTAAGCGTTTATTTAGAACAATTATTACTCTACTATGGCAATTCTGATCTTTTTTGTGGCACATTGGTATCTTTCTCTTTTTTCACAAACGTTTTTCCAGCATCGTTATGCTGCTCATGGTGCATTTACCATGAGTAAAACCTGGGAAAAGGTTTTCTACCTGTTTACTTATATTACCCAGGGTTCATCTTTTATTAGTCCTAAGGGGTATGCCATCATGCATCGTATGCACCATGCGTATACCGATACCGATAAAGATCCCCATTCTCCTTCTTTTGACACTAATTTGTTTACGATGATGTGGCGTACCAAGAATTTTTACCAGGGCATTCTTCATGGTACTGTACAGGTTGAAGAACGGTTTTTAAAAAATGTGCCTGACTGGCCGGCATTGGAAAAAGTAGGAGACTATTGGGTATACAGGCTGATGTGGGCCGGTGTATATGTTGCCTACTATGCGTATTTTGCTACTTCACCCTGGATGTACCTTTTATTACCCATTCATTTTCTTATGGGACCCGTTCATGGCGCCATCATTAATTGGTTCGCCCACAAGTATCAATACGTGAACTTTACAGTAAGCAATACTTCAAAAAACTTATTTCCTATTGATATTTTTATGATGGGAGAGGGTTATCATAACAACCACCACAAATTTCCATCCCGCATAAATTTTGGCTACAAATGGCATGAATTAGACCCTACCTATCCTATTATTCTTATGCTTAAGTGGCTTCGAATAATAAAAATAAAACAGGTGGTGCCGAACGCGGTTCCGAGTGAATTCTAGATAGATTAAAGTTTGAGGTTTAAAGGTTAAAATTGTTTGAAAGTTCGTAAGTTCGAGTTTTAAACTTTGAACTTTAAACGTTGAACTTTAAACTTTGAACTACCTAATCGGTGTAGACATAGGCACTACCCATACTAAAGCCGTAGCTACTTCAACAACAGGGCAAGTGTTTTTTGAAGAGAAAGCAAGCTACCCAACCCTTCAACCTCAACCCGGGTTTAGCGAGCAGGATCCCCTTTTAATTTTTGAAGCAGTTATCCAGGTACTGGAGAAAGTGCTGGCCAGCATTCCTGTTGAAGGGAATGTGACCGCTGTTTGTTTCAGTGCGGCCATGCATAGTATAATGGCTATTGATAAAGCGGGTAAGTCTTTAACAAATTTATATACCTGGGCAGACACCCGAAGCAACAAATATGCTTTTGATTTAAAAGATTCAGAAAAGGGTAAGCGGATTTATTTTCACACAGGTACCGCTGTTCATCCTATGTCGCCTTTGTGTAAAATAGCCTGGATAAAGAATGAGCTCCCGGATATTTTCACTAATACCCATAAATTTATTTCAGTAAAGGAATACGTATTTTATCGTTTATTTGATAAATACATGGTTGACTTTTCTGTTGCTTCCGCTACTGGGTTATTTAATATCCGCACGTTAAAATGGAATGAAGAATCGCTGCAGTACGCAGGAATAACCGCTGATTCCTTATCAGAACTTGTTTCCACCACGCATGCAGAAACGGCATTGAATAAAACATGCAACGATCGTATTGGCCTGCAAAAGGAAATTCCCTTTTACGTTGGTTCAAGTGATGGTTGCCTTGCTATTCTTGGCAGCGGCGCTACTGCACCGAATGAAGCTGCTTTAACGATAGGCACGAGTGGTGCCGTTAGAAAGATGAGCAGCCACCCGCTGATTGATGATAAAGGTCGCCTGTTTAATTATATACTGGATGATGTAATGTTCGGTTGTGGTGGAGCATCTAATAATGGTGGAATCGTTTTGAAATGGTTTGCTGAAAACATGTTGGAAGTACCCTTTTCATCCGCGGAATCATTCGAATGGTTTATGCAAACGGCGGCTAAAGCTCCCGCGGGTTGTAACGGGCTCATCTTTTTACCGTATATCTCTGGTGAGAGATCTCCTGTATGGGATGCGAATGCCAGGGGTATGTTCCTGGGTATAAGCAACATTCACAAGAGAGAACATTTTATGCGGGCCATCCTGGAGGGAATTTCTTTTTCCATGAGCCAGATATTATTTGCCATGGAAGAAACGGATATAGACATCGATACGGTTTATGCCAGCGGTGGATTCATCGAGTCTGATTTTTGGTTACAGATGCTCTCGGATGTTCTTAATAAAAAAATCATCGTTTCCTATGCTGCCGACGCATCCGCTATGGGCGCCATTTTCCTTGCCCTGAAAGCATTGGGATTTATAAAGGAGTGGAATGAGGTGAAAAATATGGTTGAAACGAGTGCCGTCTTTCAACCCAGTCAGCAAACCCATAAACAGTATGCGAAAAACTTCGGGATTTTTAAATCCCTTTATAAAAAGTTGGCACCTGATTTTGCGATTTTGGCAGAAATGAACCAGGGAGCCTTATAGCATCGATGTTGATAAACACCTTTGTGGGTTAGCAGATTAATGAAAATAAACACATGATCCGGTAGTGGCTGTTTTAGAACAAAACATATCTTTGAGAACAGAGGATAATAAAAGTCTCCTTCCTTTTTATACTTAAATAATCAATGCGCCATATGTATAAGAATTACTTATTACAATCAACCCCATTTTTTACAACGTTGCTAACTTTTGCTATCATCATGAACCTAAGTTCCTGCAAGGATAATAAAGAAAAAAACATTGGTAGTTTTGAACGCATCGACCCCGAGTTGTCATCGATCATTGGAGCAGATGCTACCATCAGTATAATTGCCGAAGGTTTAGACTGGAGCGAGGGTCCGTTATGGGTAGATAAGAACAAGATGTTGCTTTTTTCCGACATTCCTCAAAACAGTATATTTAAATGGACGCCTGAAAAGGGTAAGGAATTATTCCTAAAGCCTTCCGGTTACACGGGCAGTGCTCCAAGGGGCGGAGAAACCGGTTCCAACGGATTAATCCTTAACAGCAAGGGAGAACTGGTTCTTTGCCAGCATGGCGATAGAAGAATGGCTGTGATGAATGCACCCCTCGATGCTCCTAAACCCATTTTTACCACCATCGCCGATACCTACCAGGGGAAAAAATTTGATAGTCCGAATGATGCTGTGTATCACAGCAGCGGGGAACTTTTTTTTACCGATCCACCTTATGGACTTGAAAAAAATACTGCAGACTCATTGAAGGAAGCGCCGTACCAGGGTGTTTATAAAGTGTCAACAGATGGAAAGGTTACGTTATTGATCGATACTATTACAAGGCCCAACGGGATTGCATTTATGCCTGGTGAGAAAACACTGATTATAGCAAACTCAGACTCCACAAAAGTTAAATGGTATGCGTATGATGTAGATGCTGATAATCTGCTGGTAAATGGAAGAGTTTTTTATGACGCTACCGATGAAT
>JBDSBP010000625.1:0-12792 GCA_039921525.1 Chitinophagaceae bacterium
GTCCTTTCTGGCGTCATAGTTGTAGATTTGAATGGCAGATTTATTGCTGCTTCCAGGGCTGAAATTAAGACAACTGGAATTCATCCTTCAATAATTGATAGTATAACTTAAAATCCACGTCTCATTATGATCAAAAAAATACTAAAAATATTTTTCATTGCTTTGCTACTGCTGCTGGTGATAGCCTTCGCTGCCCCATTCCTTTTCAAGGATAAAATTATTGTAAAGATAAAATCCTCCATTAATAAAAACCTCGAAGCTAAAGTTGATTTCACTGATGCGAATGTTTCCTTATTCCGTCATTTTCCCCGGATCTCTATTGCACTGGAAAATCTGCAGGTGACTGGCCTGGGCCAATTTGAAAAAGACACGCTGTTTTCAACGAAAAGTCTTGATATCGCACTTAATTTAATAAGCGTTATCAAAGGTGATAACATGATCATAAATGCTGTTAACATAGAATCGCCCCGTATTCACGCCATTGTTGACAAAGATGGCAATGCTAACTGGGATATCACAAAAAAAGACAGTTCCGCTGCTGACACTACTTCCACCTCCAAACCGTTTCAAATGGAGTTACAGCATTATGCAATCAGCAATGGGTACGTTAGCTATGATGATAAACAAAGCAATATGAGTAGTGAAGTAACCGGCTTAAATCACGAAGGAAGCGGTGATTTTACCTCTGATGTATTTATGCTGAAAACATCTACGAGAACCGATGCAGTAAGTTTTACGATGAGTAAAATCCCTTACCTGACACAGGCCAAGGCGAGTATTGATGCGGATATCCAAATAAATAATAAAACCAATACCTACCAGTTTGAAACGGATAATATAATAGTTAATAACCTGCCACTAGCCACCAAGGGATTTTTGCAGTTAATAAACGACAGTACCTATAACATGGATATTTCTTTTAATGCTCCTTCTACGGATTTTAAAAATATACTTTCGCTGGTTCCATCTATTTATAAAAATGATTTCAATAAAATAAAAACAAAAGGTACCGTAAAATTTAACGGATTGGTAAAAGGCACATATGGTTATAAAAAGCTTCCTGCTTACACTATCAATCTCGATGTTAAGGATGGTTTTTTCCAGTATCCTGATCTACCAAAACCCGTTAACAATATTAATCTTTCTGTTAAAGTAGATAACCCTGATGGAATTACGGATCACACGGTAATAAACATTCCGCAGGCACATATTGAAATGGACAAAGAGCCATTCGATTTCCGCCTGTTTGTAAAAACCCCTGTGAGCGATCTTTTTATCGATGCGGCTGCAAAGGGCAAACTGGATCTTTCCAATATAACCCAGTTTATCAAGTTGGAAAACGGCACCAAACTAAGCGGTTTACTCCGCGCAGATATTATGGCAAAAGGAGCCATCTCCGCCATTGAAAAAAAACAGTATGAACAATTCACTGCAGCCGGTACACTGATGGTAACAGCTTTACAGTACGCTTCCACAGCGTACCCCGATGGTGTAAAAGTGAATAATCTTTTCCTGACATTTAATCCAAAAGACATAGCCATAAGCGATTTTGACGGACAGTATAAAAAAACTAACTTTTCCGCAAATGGATCTTTGAGCAATGTATTACCGTATGTTTTACATGATAAAGTATTAGATGGTTCACTACATCTAAAGGCCGACAAGATGAATGTAAATGACTGGATGGGAATTTCAACCGATACCTCGGTAAAAAGCACTACCGCAAATTCCGCCGTACCCTTCGCAGTACCTGCCAATATTAACGTTGCAGTAGATGCAGAAGTGGGAAGACTTCTCTATGATAAACTCGAGATACAACAACTTTCCGGCACCATGCAAATGAAAGATGAAACAGTGACCTTACATAATGTCAAAGGTGATGCACTGGACGGAACAATGGTAATCAATGGCACATACTCCACCAAAGAAAGCAAAAAAAAGCCCGATATTTCATTGCACTATGATGTGAAGGGCTTAGATGTTGAAAAAACTTTTTATACCTTCAATACAGTTCAGAAATTCATGCCGATCGGCCAATTCATATCCGGCAAATTATCATCCCAACTAAATATGAATGGCAAGCTGGGAGAGAATATGATGCCCGATCTTAGTTCGCTTACCGGTGAGGGTAACTTATTACTGATTGAAGGCTTCCTGAAAAAATTTGCTCCCCTCGACAAACTCGCTGACCTCTTTAATATTAAAGAACTCAGAGAATTTTCGATGAGAGATGTAAAGAACTATATAGAGATCGCAAAAGGAAAAGTGCTGGTTAAACCGTTCACTATTAAAGTTCAGGATATAGAAATGGAGATAGGAGGCACGCAGGGTATTGACCAGACACTGGATTATATAATTAACCTGAAAATTCCCCGTGCCATGATGGGAGATAAAGGGAATAACCTGGTAAATGACCTGGTAGCGCAGGTTAATCAGAAAGGTGTTCCATTAAAGATCAGCGAAACAGTAAATTTTAAAGTTAAGATGGGCGGCACCATTAAAAATCCTACATTTAAAACGGATCTGAAAGAATCTGCAAGCAACGCTGCTGATGATCTAAAGCAACAGGCAATTGCATTCGCCCAATCAAAAATAGACAGTTCAAAAAAAGCTATCAGGGACACAGTATCCTCTTTGAAAAAGGAACTTGAAAAAGACTTGCTGGATGAAGTAAAGAACAGGCTCTTAAATAAAAAAGATTCTACACCACCCAAAAATAATGGCGTTGACAGTTCCAAAAAGAGACTAGAAAATGCAGGGAAAGGATTATTGAAAGATCTGCTTAACAGGAAAAAGAGGGTTGATAGTTCCAAATTATGAGAACGAATGTTGAATTGAACGATGAGGAAAATTATGATTTCCATCTGTTTCTTAAACAACAGGATGGAAATGTTATTGATACTTTAGTACACACATTGAATGAAAAAGTGAGCAGTGAAATTGATTGTACTCTATGTGGCAATTGCTGCCGTTCTTTAATGATTAATGTTGAGCCGGGCGAACCAGAAGTTTTATCCATGCATTTAAAAATGCCATTGTCTGAATTGCAGGAAAAATTCATAGAAGTGAGCCAGCAGGGAAAGATGATTGTAAATACCATTCCCTGTCATTTTTTAGCGGAAAATATCTGCACCATTTATCCACACCGTTTTCATGAATGCCGTGAATTTCCACACTTGCATAAGCCAGGTTTTGTACAACGCTTCCCCGGAACTATTATGCATTACGCCAGGTGTCCTATAATTTTTAATGTCATCGAAGAATTGAAAAAAGTGATCAACTATCATATTTCATCCTTTAGCTGATACCTTAAAATATTATACCTCATTTTTCTGTCGTAAATTGCATATGGAATCAAAGCTGTTTACTTTACCAAATTATCTTTCTATGAAAATGAGCTTATTGTTATTAAGCATATTACTCGGTACTTCCAGTTACCTTTTTTCACAGACTACTTTGCTCTCCCCGGATGAATTTGAAAAAGGATTAACTCGACCGCAGGTTCAATTACTTGATGTTAGAACGGCCGTGGAGTATCAGAATGCCCACATTAAAAATTCATTGCAGGCAGACTGGGTTAATCTTGAACAATTTAAAGACAGGGTACAGTACCTGGATAAAAACAGACCTATATTAATTTATTGCGCTGTGGGTGGACGAAGCAATGCAGCCGCTGACTGGTTACGTAAAAATGGTTATAGCGACGTTAAGGAGTTAAAAGGCGGATTAACTGCATGGCGAGCGAACAGTAAACCCACAGAAGGTATCCCTGCTATGAAGCAAATGACTATGGCAGAATACACGCAGTTATCAAAATCGCATGGTAAAGTATTGATAGATTTTGGAGCGAAATGGTGCCCCCCCTGTAAGAAAATGGAGCCCGTGCTCAGCCAGTTACAAAAGGATTTAAATGGGTCATTTAGCCTGGCAAATGTGGATGGGGGCATTCACACCGATATTATGAAAGAACTGAAAGTTGATGCTTTACCCACTTTTATCATCTATCATAATGGGAAAGAGATCTGGCGTAAACAGGGTGTTACTGATATCAATGAATTAAAAAAGCAACTCGCTAATTAAATTGACATTTTATTAATTTTGATCTCGCAACAAACTATACAACAGATTCTTAGCAGGATCGATATTTTCGATATTATTGGTGGTTTTGTAAAGCTCAAAAAGCGTGGTAGCAACTACCTCGGCCTTTGCCCGTTTCATAACGAGAAAAGTCCTTCTTTCACAGTGAGCCCTACAAAAGAATTATACAAATGTTTTGGTTGCGGGCGTAGCGGTAATTCTATTAGTTTTTTGATGGAGCATGAAAAATATAGCTATGTAGAAGCCCTTCGCTGGCTGGCTGCAAAATATAATGTTACCATTGAAGAAACCAATGTAAGTCCTGAAGCAAAAATACAACACCAGGTATCGGATAGCCTGTATATCATTAATTCTTTTGCACAAAAGTTTTTTTCCAGAACACTTTTGGAAACAGATATTGGAAGAGATGTTGGTTTAAGCTATTTAAAAGAAAGAGGGTTTCGCGAAGATGTGATAAAAAAATTTGAGCTCGGTTATAACACCGAAGAAAGAAATGGTTTTGCCAAAGCGGCTATCAATAACCAATTCAACCAGGAATTTTTGTTGAAATCGGGGCTGGTTGTATCACGTAACGACGAATTAGTAGACAATTATCGGGGCCGTATTATTTTTCCCATCCATAATAATACTGGTAAAATTATAGGCTTTGGCGCCAGGATAATCAAGAATAATGACAAGGCCCCCAAGTACATCAATACACCGGAAAACGAAGTTTACAGCAAAAGCAAAATTTTATATGGCACCTGGTTTGCCCGCCAGGCCATTGATAAAAACGATGAATGCTTATTAGTGGAAGGTTATACAGATGTTATATCCCTGCATCAATCGGGTATAGAAAATGTGGTAGCAAGCGGAGGCACCTCTCTCACCATGGACCAGTTACGCCTGGTAAGAAAATATACGAATAACCTGACGATCATTTATGATGGTGATAGCGCGGGAATCAAAGCCGCTTTGCGGGGCCTGGATATGGCGCTGGAAGAAGGCCTTAATGTGAAATTAGTTTTAATCCCCAACAAAGAAGATCCCGATAGCTATGTGAATAAATTAGGCCCTACAGCTTTCCGTGAGTTTATCGCTAAGAATAAAAAAGATTTTATCCTCTTCCAGGTAGAAGTTGCATTGAAAGATGCCGGCAACGACACCAGTAAAAAAGCGGGAGTAGTTAACCAGATAGCGGAAACCATTTCAAAGATCAATAAAGCAGAAGACTTTACTAAACAGCAGGATTATATCCGCCAGTGTTCGGAGATAATGAAAATTGAAGAAACGGGTCTCAACGCCCTTGTAAATAAATTTATCCGGGAGCGAATTTCGAAACAGGAAAATAAACAACCACGGGAAACAATACCCTCCCAGGAAACCACTGAAATCCATCAATCAAATGAATCGGCAGACACTGAGACACTCAGCCTGTTGATGAAGGATGAAAAGCAGGAAAGAGCGGTTGTAAGAGCCCTGCTGGAATTTGGTTTAAAAGAATGGGATGAAACTAAAAAAGTAGCAGATTACTTTTTTGAAGAACTGGCAGATGAGGAGGTGTTCGATACACAGGAATTAGTTAGGGTGGTTGACCTTTATAAGATCTGGTATGATGAAGGTATTGAACCCACAACAAGAAACTTTTTATACCATGAGGATCAGCAATTAAGTCGTTTAGTTAGTTCCTTGGTAGAATTTCCATATGAAATAAGTTACAAATGGAAAGAAGAATATGAGATGCCCGTACCAAGCCGGGAGGAAATATATAAAGAAGAAGTTGTTTCCTGTTTCAATTATTTGAAACTGAAAAAGATCAAACGATTAATAGAGCAGAACCAAAAAGATTTAGTAAAGGCAGATAGCACAGTCGAACAATTAGTGCTTATTCAAACCCATCAGCATCTAAAAAAGTTGGAAATAGAAATATTACATAAAGTGGGTACTGTAATTATCAAGTAGCTTGTGGTGGTCGGCTTTCGGCTATCGGCTATCAGCAATTAAATAAGTATTGATATTAAAATAATACTTGAATAACATTATATTTAAGACTTATAGAATTGTAAATAATTCTATAAGTCTTAAATATATAAAACGTAATAGTAATAACCGTAAAAGAGAAGCTGATGGCTGAATGCTAAAAAACGTCTTACATTTCAACCTGCTGCAAAGACTTTTGAAAAAGCAAAGCACTCCAAACATGATCCAGGCTAACCTGGCTCAATGATTCATAGCCAGATTCACACACCTTATCCCAACTGCAATCGCGATTCAGATCGCTGGCAATTTTAGAAGTTTTTTTGGGATAAGCAATCCAGAGTTTTGCTTCTTCATTCATGGCGGGTAATACATCGGATAGTATCCCGTTAAGCTGCCTTTCATTTACTGCAAACACCAACGCGAAATCAATTCTTTTCGCTTTAAGAAGCGGAGTCATGTTTTTTGCAAAAGACAACTTACAGAACTGTTTTTCGATGGTAGATGGTAAACCTTGAATAAGAAGATTTTTCTCGTCGTTTAATTGAAGTTTTTCAAACAAAGTTTGCGTCATTCCTCAATATTTAAAGGTTAAAAAATCTGTAGGAAGCGCAAAGATAGACAATAGTATTCAAATACGAATTAAATATTGCGAATTACAAATTACGAATTGTCGTAATTCGTAATTTTAATTCGTAATTTATTTAACCGGTTTATATAATTTCAACGCCTCCGGCATTTGTTTTTGCAATCGTGCTATCCTGTTTCCTTCGGAAGGATGGGTGCTTAAAAATTCAGGCGGTTTGTTTCCTGCACTTGCTTTTTCCATTCTTTGCCACAAAGTAATTGCTTCCTGCGGGTTATAACCTGCCATTGCTGCGAATTTCAACCCAAACTGATCTGCTTCATATTCATCCCTCCTGGAGAAAGGTAATACTACTGCTAAATTGGAACCTACTCCATAGGCAGTCATAAAAATGCTCTGAGTCGCCTGCGCTTTATCTGCCAGGGCAACGGAAAGGGCTACCTGTCCTACTTGTTGCAACATACCCTGGCTCATGCGTTCATTTCCATGTCTAGCAAGGGCATGCGTAACTTCATGTCCCATTACAACTGCCAGAGCAGCTTCATTTTGCGTTATTGGTAACAGTCCGGTATAAACGACAATTTTACCTCCGGGCATACACCAGGCATTTACTTCCTTTGAATCAACCAAATTATATTCCCATTGATATCCTTCCAGGATATTCTGCTGGCCCTTGCTAGTATAATATTCCTTAATAGCGCTTGTTATACGTTGCCCTACTCTTCTAACCATTTCTGCATCCTTGCTTGCAGAACTGCTTACTACCTTATTTTGAGTTAGAAATGTTTTGTATTCAGTTGCTGCCAGGGATTGTATTTCAGATTCAGGATAAAGTGTTAATTGATTGCGCCCGGTGACTGCATTCCGGGAGCAAGAGTACATGGTTACGCCCATACTCAATACTAGAAAAATTTTTTTCATTACGTGCGGGTTTTAATAATTGGGTAAAACTCAATGATTGTACCAATTCTCAAACGAAAAAAAGGAACAACTTGTTGTCAACAATCTTTAACAACACAATCTAATAAATTGTAAGGAGAGCATAATTGTAGAAATCACTTTTCGGCTTCGGCCTGTCGCCTGTTCTTGCGTTTGTCTCGATGTTTCAGTATGGGCACTTTACTTTCACTTCCACGCAATAGCCTTCCGATATTCTTTTGATGGGTAAGCACTACCATAAAGGCAACTGCTATTGCAAAACCCCTGTATAAAGTTTCCTTTTCATTGAAAATGAATAGAATAAAAACGGCAAAAGCTACGCTTGCTAAAATAGAACTGAGAGAAATAAACCGGGTAAGATAGAGAACCATCAGGAATACACCTATGCAGCAAAGAGCTACAAGAGGTTGAATCGCCAGCACCATACCAAATAAAGTGGCAACACCTTTACCGCCGCGAAAATCTGCCCAAACGGGGAAAATATGCCCTAATACCGCTGCGAGACCCAACCCCACCATAAAATTCGTCCTATCCCATTCGTCGTGCATGTAATACGGGATCAGTAGGTACAAACTGGTTGCAACAACTCCTTTTAGTATATCTACTATCATTACAAAGGTACCCATCCTTGAGCCTAACACCCTGTATGTGTTGGTTGCGCCGGCATTGCCGCTGCCATATTCTCTTATATCGATACCATATAGGTATTTACTTACCCACACAGAGGTTGGAATAGAGCCAATAAGATATGCTAATAAAATAAGTAAAACTTCTTTCATTATCATTAGTTGAGTGGAAGGATAAATATAGTCAAAACTCAGCAAAAATCCCCTATTAATCAAGACCTTTAACAAACTGCAGGCTGATCCAACTGTTTCGTTCCTGCATAGAAATATTTTTCATATTCAGCCGACCGGCATCTCTAAGAATGATATCGGCATCCCCGGTTAATAAACCACTCAATACCATCAATCCACCAGGGAAGAGATGAGCTTTCATAGCTTCCAGGTGCTGTAGTATTACGTTCCTGTTAATATTTGCCAGTAATACATCAAACTTCCGCATTGATGTTATTTCTTCCGATTTATACAGTAATATTTTGTTACATTTATTCTTTTGCAGGTTTTCTTCGCCGTTTTCAATACTCCAATCGTCCACATCAATGGCTTCAATTATATTTGCGCCCATTTTTTCTGCAAGTATGGCCAATATCCCGGTGCCGGTACCAAAATCAAATACAGATTTTCCCTCCATGTCAATTTGCTTCATCGCTTCTATCATCAGGTACGTGGTGGCATGGTGGCCCGTACCAAAGCTCATCTTTGGAGTGATAATAATGTCATGTTTAACGCCTTCAACTGCCTGGTGAAATGTTGCCCGAATGGTGCAAAAATCGCCGATAGTTACCGGTTCGAAACCTGCTTCCCATTCTTCGTTCCAATTTTTGTATTTAATAACCGAGGTAACATATTTCAAACCCATCTTATTAATGATCGGGTGAAGCAACTGTTCATTAAAATCTTTTGCAACAATAAAGGCCTTTAATAAGTTTTTCTCTTCCTCAAATCCCTCAAAGCCAATATCTGACAGATTGGCGATCAGTATATCACTCTGTTCTTCGCTCAACGTAGAAATAGCAAGTTCAATATAGTCATTGCCGTTAGCCATAGAAAAAACCCCGAACGTTTATCCGGGGTTCACAATATTTGTATTAAAATAAAATAGAAATTACCTGAATCAAATTATTATTTTGCCGATAGTTGTTTCTTCTTAAAACCTCAAACCTCATACCTCAAACCTAATCCCTCGCCCCTTCCGGTCTTGGCAACAAAATCTTTCTTGATAATTTAAACTTGCCTGTCTTGGGATCGGTGCCAGTAAGTTTTACCTTAACAACATCTCCTTCATTTAAAATTCCTTCCAGTGTCTCCAATCGTTTCCAGCTTACTTCTGAGATATGAATCAAACCCTGTTTACCCGGTAAAAACTCAACAAACGCCCCATAAGGCATAATGGATTTTACTTTTGCTTCATAAACATCCCCTACGGAAGGTACTGCCACAATACCCTTTATCCAGGCTACTGCTTTTTCAACTCCTTCTTTATTGGTACTGAAAACACTTACTTCCCCCATCTCATTCTTTTCTTCCAGGTTGATAGTAGTACCGGTTTCACGTTGGATCTCCTGGATCACTTTACCGCCGGGCCCAATCACTGCGCCGATAAATTCCTTGTCGATAAATAATTTCACCATCCTTGGTGCATGCTGTTTAACATCTTCACGAGATGCAGCAATAGTTTCATACATGGCATCAAGAATATGTAATCTTCCCTTGCGGGCCTGTAGTAATGCGTTAAGCATTATATCCATACCTAGCCCATCTACTTTGATATCCATCTGAACACCACAGATTCCTTCGCGGGTTCCGGTAACTTTAAAGTCCATATCACCCAGGTGGTCTTCGTCTCCTAATATATCTGTTAACACAGCGTATTTTCCTTCTTTCGAAATGAGACCCATTGCAACACCGGCTACATGTTTGGGAATACCCACCCCTGCATCCATTAATGCCAGTGATCCTGCGCAAACGGTTGCCATGGAAGACGAACCATTTGATTCTAACACATCGCTTACCACACGAACGGTATATGGAAAATCCCCTCCAGGCATCATTTGTTTGAGAGAACGCATGGCAAGATTACCATGACCCACTTCACGACGACCCGGCCCTCTCATCATCTTTACTTCACCCGTTGAAAAGGGAGGAAAATTATAATGTAAAATAAATTTTGTATAATCTGAAGTAGCAGCGCTCTCCACAAGTAAAGAATCTAACTGCGTACCCAGCGTTACCGTAGTAAGGGCTTGTGTTTCACCACGGGTAAATAATGCGGCACCATGTGGAGAAGGCAATGCATCTACTTCCATACTCAGGGCTCGAACATCTTCAAGTCCCCTGCCATCCAAGCGAACCTTATCGTTCAGTATCATGTCGCGAATCACATCAAACTGCTGGTCGTGGTAGTATTTTTTTGCCAGTTTCCTGATTTCGTCCGGTAATATCTGGTCAGGCTCTATTTTGTATTCAACTTTCAAATGGTCCAACAATTCAACCTGTATCTGTTCCAGCGAAGATCCCCGTTCTGCTTTATTGCTTCCTGATTTGGCCATTGCCAATATCCTGGAAGCTGCAAACGCTTTTACTTTTTCACGTAATTCCTCGTCTTCTGTCGGCTTTGCGTAGTCCCTTTTTTCAGTAACACCCTTTAATGCACGAAGATCTTCCTGGGCTTTAACCTGGATACGAATAGCGTCATGGCCCACTTCAATTGCTTTAATAAGATCTTCTTCTTTACACTCTTTTGCTTCACCTTCCACCATCATAATGTTTTTGTCGGTGGCAGCTATAATGAAATCCATATCGGCCTTTGCCAGTTCACTTCTTAATGGATTCACTTTAAAAACCCCATTGATGCGGGCAACTCTTACTTCAGAAATAATTTCCTGGATGGGTATATCCGAAACCGCGAGTGCTGCAGAGGCTGCCAGGCAAGCCATTGCATCAGGCATCACTTCCGGATCGCTGGAAATTAATGTTATCAATACCTGTACCTCACAGAGGTAATCGTCTGGGAATAATGGGCGCAGTGCCCTGTCTATAAGGCGGGAGGTCAGCACTTCATAATCATTTAGCCTGGATTCCCGTTTAAAAAAAGAGCCGGGTATACGACCGGCGGAAGCAAATTTTTCCTGGTAATCTACTGATAAAGGGAAAAAGCTTTGACCTTCCTTAGGTTCCTTATTGGCAACAACGGTCGCCAGGATAATACAATTTTTCTCGCGAACGGTAACACTGCCATCAGCCTGGCGCGCGAGTTTACCTGTTTCGATGGTGATCTGGCGGCCATCTCCTATATCAAAAGTTTTACTGATCGGTTGTGATATCATATGTTTTTTTTGGAATATTGTGACGCTTTTACAAGGTGGGAATTTTGTACAAGCAATCTGTTAAAATGCAATCTGAGAGGAAAATCTTATACGCTAAAAAACTATTCCCAACCATTTTAAAAGTTGGGAATAGTTTTTATTCAATATAAATTTATTTTCTAAGGCCTAACCTTTCAATCAATTTACGGTAATCAGTAAGATTATGCTTGCTCAGGTAATTGAGCAGCCGTTTTCTTTTACCCACCATTTGCATAAGTCCGCGATTTGTAGAGAAGTCTTTTTTGTTCTCCTTAAGGTGCTTCGATATCTGGCTGATACGCTCTGTTAACAGGGCAATCTGGCCTTCAATGGATCCTGTATTGGTTACGGATCCACCGAAATCTCCGAAAATGGTTGATTTTTTTTCTTTAGTTAAATACGACATCTTTGATTTTTTTAAAAGGCATCCGAATATTATATTCTGCTTAATTTGGCGGCAAAGGTACAAAAAAAATTAAAAGTAACTAAAAGAAGTGTTTCTGTTATACAGTACTTTTATTATCAAATGACAAAAAAACATAATCCCGCCAGGTTTTGCGGCATGATAAAAGGCAGGCAGGCATCCTTACTCCATGTAAACGCCTCTACGTTATTCGAAAACATATTTGAAAAATAAGGCTGTTCAAAGCGTGCCCCGACTACATACGTGAGAAAAATTTATTTTGTTGTAAATAATGAATTGAACTACGACCAGCGAATGATCCGCATCTGCACCACCCTGGCTGCGAACAACTATAATATTGTTCTCGTTGGAAAAGCCTATTCGGGCTCTTTACCCTTAACTCCAGCAAAATTTAATCAGGAAAGGATGTGGTGTTGGTTTAAAAAAGGCAAAACAGCATATTTAGAATATAACCTGAAGTTGTTTTTCTTTTTGTTATTCCGTAAAACAGATGCCCTTTGTGCAATAGATCTCGATACTATTCTCCCCGTTTTACTGCTTTCGGCCGTTAAAAAATGTAAAAGAATTTATGATGCGCATGAATTGTTCATCGAAATGAAAGAGGTGGTGAGCCGGCCTTCCGTAAAAATGATTTGGGACTGGGTAGAAAGGAATACGGTGCCTTACTTCTCATCAGGTTATACCGTTAGCGAAAGCATCGCACAATTTTTTTATAAAAAATATGCTGTCAATTACGGGGTTATAAGGAATATGCCCAAAATGCCCGGCGTGTTTTCCCCTGTTCAGGTTACAGAAAAATATATTTTATACCAGGGTGCTGTA
>JBDSBP010000626.1:0-8712 GCA_039921525.1 Chitinophagaceae bacterium
CTGATTGACATTTAGCAATAAATAACACATTATAGAAAATACCCTTGGAGACGGGTAATAGTTATTGCTTACTTTTATATTTTTGATGTTCGCAAGCATAGAACGCTGAATTTAGTACTTAAGTATACTAGTGCTATGTCAACTCTAAAATGACGCTTTGACTATCAGCCTTCAGCTATCGGCTATCAGGAGGAAACTAATTCTAGCATTGTTTTCCTGATAGCTGACTGCTGATAGCTGATAGCCAAAATAACCGACAGTTTATGTTTGACTTTGGCTATCAGCCTTGAGCTATCGGTTATCAGGAGGAAACTAATTCTAGCATAGTTTTCCTGATAGCTGACTGCTGATAGCTGATAGCCAAAATAACCGACAGTTTATGTTTGACATGACACTAGAGTATGTGTATGACACAGTTTTAGCCAGTGGCTACAAAAATATAGCGTATATTAACGTGAAATTTCAGCGATTCTTTTTATAACTAATATGTTTAAACAAAAAAATAATTAATTTAAAAAAAACAAAATGCCAGAAAGAAGAGAGTTTATTAAAAAAGGTCTTATGGGTAGTGCGGGTATTGTAATCGGCGGAATGGGTCTTACCGCTAAATCGTATGCATCCATTTTAGGTGCTAATGAGCGTATCAATGTAGCGGTTGTTGGTGTCCGTGGGCAGGGCGGTACGCATATTAACAGCTGGAGTAAGCTCAAGGATAACCGTAACGTACAGTTAAAGACATTATGCGATGTTGATGAAGCAGAATGGGCTAAAGCCTGTAAGGCGGCAACTGACATCAGCGGTGTAACTCCTAAAACGGAATGGGACATGCATAAGGTCTTTGACGATAAAGATATCCATGCTGTGTCGTTTGCCATACCTAATCACTGGCATGCGTTGGCCACCATAATGGCTTGCCAGGCAGGTAAACATGTGTATGTGGAAAAACCCGCCAGTCACAATATTTTTGAAGGACGCAAGATGATTGAAGCGGCACGTAAATACAAAGTGCGCGTTCAGGTTGGATTTCAAAACCGTTCCATCAGTAATGTAATGGATGCCATGAAATTCCTTCATGAAGGTGGGATAGGAGATGTTTACATGGCGCGTGGTCTCTGTTACAAACCCCGCAATTCGTTTGGTATTGCAAAAGACAGCGAACCACCTGCAACCCTGCACTACGAGCGTTGGTTAGGGCCAGCACCCTATCGTCCATACAATGAAAAAAGAGTTCATTATAACTGGCATTGGCATTGGGCTACCGGTAACGGTGATACAGGAAACCAGGGTCCGCACCAGTTTGATATTGCCCGTTGGGGTCTTAATAAAAACGATCACCCGGTTTCAGTGATGTCTATGGGTAACATTTATGGTTTTACTCCTGCAGAATGTTCACAAGAAACGCCAAATACTCAAAACTCCGTATTCAAATACAAGGATGGCAAGATGCTGGAGTTTGAAACCCGCGGCCGTTATACGAATGAAGAGTCCAGTGTGGGTATACGTATCGGCAACATGTTTTATGGTACCAATGGATATCTTGAATTAGATGGAGGTACCTGGAAGGCTTACCGCACTACTGAAAAAGAACCATTTGCAGGCTCAAAAGCAGGCGAAAAGAAAGCGGCAGATCCAACATTCCTGGCGCCTCCGGGAGGCACTGATCATTACGCCAATTTCCTGGATGCTATACGCGCCGGGAAAGATGATATGCTGCATTGCGATATCAATGAAGGCTTTCATTCATCAGCACTCCCCTTGCTCGCTAATATTTCTCATCGCCTGGGACGTAGCTTACAATTTAATGGTGAAACTGAAAAGTTTGTCAACGACAACGAGGCGGATGCTATGTTGACGAGAGAATACCGGAAGCCTTATGTTGTTCCTTCCAAAGTGTGATGTTAATGGTTAATGGTTAATGGTTAATGAATGATAAGCCAGTGAAGATAGTTTTTATAACACGTCTTATTATTTTAGGAAAGTTACTCGAAGAATTCATTAACCATTAACCATTCATGTCGTTTAGTTAAGCTTGTCAGGTATCATTAATTTGTTGGTGCCGACAAAAAAGAGGGTTCGACCTGGCAATCTTTATTAAAGCTTGCCAGGTCGAGCCCTCTTTTTTGTTTTTGGCCAGCCACTTCATTTTGAACCAGGTTCGCAATGAGTGGACAACCAACTTAACTAAACGGCATTCATTAACCATTAAGCATTAACCATTAATAAGATTCCATTTTTTACGGTATTCCCTGTGCAGGAGTTTATCGGCTTCCTTGTCATCTATAAATTTTTCACTCGTACTATTCCATTTCAACGGCCGGTTCAGCTGGTAGGAAATTAAAGCCAGGTGCATTGGTAATGTTAGCTTGCGTGCGTATTCCAGGTTAGATTCCGGTTGCTGGCGAGACTTAACGGCGTTTACAAAATTTTGCTGATGTCCGGGAGATCGTTCAAGAGTCTGCGGAACCTCCTTAACATCCGTTACTGTTTGCCCGTTGATAGTTATTTCACGCGTGCCATAATCGCAAATCAAAGTGCCCTTGTCTCCTTCAAACCAGGCACCAATGGCGCGGTTTGCGGCTCCGGCTACATCAGGCGGTTCATGAGTCCAGTGTAGTTTCAATCCATCAAATTCATAATCCACATCAATCCATTTTGGAGCATCACCAATTCCTTGTTGAGCCTGACCCTTTGCAGATATACTTGTTAAGTTTTTAGGATCAACAGACCAGAAAACAATATCGGCGATATGGCACCAGAAATCTGCAAACACCCCTCCGGAATAATCTTTGAAGTATCGGTAGGTGAAATGACATCGTTGCGGCGTATATTCCGAATAAGGTGCTGCTCCCAACCACATATCCCAATTCAGAGTTGGAGGCGGAGTTTGGATATTTGCAGGACCAAGTTCTGGTGGGAAACCGGTTTTCCAGATTCGTACGGTGTGCACTTTTCCGATCGCCCCTGAGCGAATAATTTCTACCACGCGGTGATAATTATCTGTTGCATGAATCTGGTTACCTAATTGAAATATGCGCTTATGTTGTTGCAAATTTTTGAGCATAAGCTGACCCTCTCTTATATCATAAGAAAGCGGCTTTTCGCCGTACACATCCTTGCCTGCCTGGAAGGCAAGCGTGGCAATCTGTGCATGCCAGTGATCGGGCGTTGCACAAGTGATGGCATCGATATCGGACCGGTCGAGTATCTTCCTGAAATCTGAATACAGCTCTGCTTTGGTGCCCGGCTGTAATGTTTGCAGGGTTTTTAACGTTGAATTGAGATGATCCTGGTCCAGGTCACACAAAGCAACAATCTCTACTTCAGGCAGGGCGGCAAACCATTTCATATGATTATTGCCCATGCCACCCAGACCAATATGCGCAATTCGCAGTCTATCACTGGGCGCTACTTTCTGAGATAATCCCTGCAGGTACGCCAAACTAAGAGCGGCGGCGCCACCTTGTATGATAAATTTTTTCCGGTTGATAACGTTAGCCATAGTGTGATATAAAATGGATTAATAGTGATGGAGTGTCAAGTTATGGAAAAAATAGCATTTCGTATAGTTTTAAAATTTACATGGGCCACAAAAATACGAAGGCACAAAGGAGCAAGAAATATTTTTCCTTTGTGCTCTTTTGTGCCTTCGCGTCTTCCTGTCTAAAAGGCCTTCTTGAATTTCTCCACTACTTTTAAATTCCCATCGTTATTCAACTTGATCGTCCACCAATTTTCGTTGTCTACCAGTTTTATGTCATACACTACTTTTACATTTTTCTCCGGGCCGGTAATTGTAGAAAGTTCTGTAATGCCGTGTATTGTCTTATCGGGAAATTCCTTCTTGATTCTATATTGAATATAGGATGGTAAATTCTTTTCCTGGTAATGGCGTAAAAATTGAACAAGAAACGCCTTCTTCCAATAAGTGATACGGGTTCTGATTCCTTCTTCTATAAAATAAACTTCATAGGTATCAGGAAGCTCGTACCAGCTAACTTCCTGCGCATTTGGAAATTGTGATTTAAAAGATTGCACCAGTTTTTTATCGATATCACTGATATTGTGTGCGAAGGTGCCTGCACTCATCACAATGGCGACAAGTAAAATAATAAATTTTTTCATGAATAAATAGTTAAGTGATCAATAGTTTTTCAGATCTAAAGGTACTATTACACTGGACTATGTATGTAGCCGGTTTTGACAAATATGGTAGTCCGGTTTAGAATGCTTGTCCGGCGTTTGTGGGGGCGGGTCCAGCCCCTACAAACGCCCCGACTTGGATCGAAGGTCGACCAACCTTTTAGTCAGCCTCCGGGATGGCCTAATCAACTATTTACTTTTTGCATGTATCGTCTTCGTCAAAATATCCACCGCATTTTCCGCCTCTTTTTCATTCATCCAGCCAAAACCCATCCTTGTAGAATTTAAAGAGATGGGTGAATTATTATGAATTAAACCATTGGATAATATTAACCCCTGTGCTCTGAGTTTTTCTGTAAGAGGTGGCAGGAGGATTGATTTGTTGAATTTTGCCCAGATTGCCAGTCCGCCGTCGGGAGTTTTAAATTCAATGGCATCCGGAAGTTTTTGTTGTAAATAATTACACAGAGAATCTCTCCGACGGTGGTATTCATTCAACGCTTTTTTCATGTGTCTTTTAATAGTACCTTCCAGGAACATTTCTGTCAGTGCCAGTTCCATTATCGGATCACCCTGCGTATCGACTAACTGTCTTACCCGGCATAGTTCCAATAGAAGGTTGGGTGGTGCCACAATATATCCCGTCCTGATAGCGGGTGCTATCGTTTTACTAAGCGTTCCAATATATACTACCATGCCTTTTGTATCAGCACTTACAAGAGGAAGTATCGGGCTGCTTAAATAATGAAAGTCGTAATCATAATCATCTTCAATAATTATAAAGCCAAACCTTTCGGCGAGCGAAATTAATTTAATTCTCCGGGCTGCAATTAAAGTAACCGTAGTTGGATAATGATGGTGAGAAGTAATATACAATGCCTTTATCTTTTTCCTGCGGCAGACCTTTTCTATTTCGTCTACATCAATTCCCAAATCATCTACATTAACCCTTTGTAACTTCATACCGGCCTGCAGAAAAACATGATCGGCATAATAATAATTCGTGTCTCCAACTATTATTGTATCTCCTTTTGAGAAAAGCACCAGTGAAAGCAAATAAAGACCCATTTGGCTTCCTCTTGTGATCATAATATTTTCGAAGGTGGATTGCAGGCCCCGGCTCGTATTCAGGTAATCTGATAACACCGTCCTGAATTTTTGTATACCGGCTATTTCCACATAAGACATAAACTTCGAATTGCTTGCCCTGATTAAAACACTTTTATATACCCTACCCAATTCATCCACCGGAATTAAGCGAACATCGGGGCCATCATGAAATCCAATGATGTTTAGGTATGGCAAAACAGGCTTGCGGATCTTGTCATTTACTTTTACTGTGTAACCGGTTTCTTTTGGAAAGGAATTATTTTTTTCAATCTTGTTTAAAAATTTACGAGGATTTATTTCGGGAAGCTCTTTGCTTGTAAAAGTGCCCTTTGAAGGTAGCATCTCAATCCATCCCTGTGCATCGAGTTCTTCATAAGCCCTCACTATTGTTTTGCGGTGAACTTCCAATAGTTCAGCCATCAGCCTGGTGCCGGGTAATTTTATGCCCGGACCTATTCTGCCCAATTTCATTTCATAGATAATGGAATTGGTTATCTGGAGAAAAATTGGAGTGGCAGACTCCTGATCTATTTTTATGACGGTCTTCCAGGGCAGCATAGAACCGAATTTACAGAATGTTTGTCTGAAGCAGCATTTACAGAATTAGCAGGATTAGCAGAATTTTTTTATCAAGCATATTCATCGTCTTAAATAGAATTCACCGGATTGCATGTGAAATTTACATTAAATACTAAATGAATTTAGTATTTAGAAAGAACATCGATCCAGAAATAATTTTGTAAATTCCGCAAATACTGTGAATTCTGCTTCAAACAACTTCATTCTGTTCTCAGGCTCTCCACCGGATTCGCCAACGCCGTTTTTATCGTCTGCAAAATAATCAATATCGAAGTAACAAAACCCAATCCAATTATAGATATCATAAAAGGTGTAGCTGTAATATCAATCCTGTAAGCGTAATCATTCAGCCAATTCTTCATCACACTATAAGCTACCGGGCATGCAATAATTCCGGCAATAAGTATTACCACTAAAAACTCTTTCATAAAAAGGGCTATAATGCTTCTTACGGAGGAGCCCAATACTTTCCTGATCCCTATCTCCTTCGTGCGTTTCCGGATACTTAAAGAAATCAATCCTAATACACCCAATAACACAATGATGAGTGAAAGTGTAGTTGCAGTAAACGAAGCCTGTTTTAACTGTATCTCGGTTTGATATACTTTTTTCAACGTCTCATCCATGAATTTATACTCGAATGGAGTACCGGGTAACAAAACTGACCATTGTTTTTGCAAGGCGGCAATTGAATTACCTATATTACCCGGTTTTAGTTTGAACGAAAAAAACCGAAATAAAGGAGCAAGGTCCAGGTGTAACATGGTGATGGGTGAAATAGCTTGCTGCATCGAGCCGAAATGAAAATCTTTGGTTACCCCTGCAACTGTGAATACCAGCGTTCCCCCGGTCGTTGATTTTAGTTGTTTTCCTATTGCATCTTTCGGATCATTCCAGCCAAAAGCCTTTGCTTCTGTTTCATTAATAACAATTTTAGAAGAGTCAATGGGCTCTTCCGGGTTATTATAAAACACTCCTGCGGCCATAGGAATGCTAAAAGTTGACGCATAGTGTTCATCGTTATATATTCCCGAGGTGGAGATGGCCGTTGTTGAGTCGGCGCCCGCTTTATAAATAAAAAAACCGCCCGCATTGTTTCCGTCAGGTATTTCATAAGATAGCGTTACATTCCTCACCTGTGGTAAACTGGCAAACTGCTGCCGAAGAGCCTGCATACGTTTTACCCCTTGCGGAGTCCAATCCCTTGGCACCTGTGCGGAAACAATAAAATCTTTATTATAACCAAGGTCTTTACTAAAGAATAAATTAATCTGTTGTGATATAATGATGGCACTTGTAAAAACAATTGTAGCAGTACCAAACTGAAACGCCACCAAAGATTTACGAACCAACACATTTTCCTTTATGGAAGAAAATCTTCCCTTTAAGGACTCTACTGATTTTAAAGATGATAATACGAACGCAGGATATAAACCTGCCATCACCCCTACCAGCACGGTGAGCAGCATCGGATAGATTATGAAGTATAATGGGAACTCGCTGATGGAAGGGATTTCTTTTCCAATTATAGAGCTGAATAATGACCTGGAAAGCTGGTAACCTCCGAAAGCAATTATTGTAGCAAAGAACACCAGTAATAAAGACTCAGTAAGGAATTGCAGCATCAATTGTTTTTTCAACCCACCTAGTGCCTTGCGGATGCCTATTTCCTTCATTCGCGTGGCAGACCTGCTGACAGACATATTTATAAAGTTGACAATAGCCATCAAAAGGATAAAAAAGGCAATACCAGATAACGCATAGATCATTTTTTTAATAAGGCCATTATCTGCAAGCAGGTGATATTTTGTTAATGGCATTAGATAAGGGGTCATATTTTGTACCACCTGTGCAGGCGCGTTCTGTTTTATCAGGTACTGGATAGGTTTTTCAAGATCTTTTGGTGTGATACCCGGCTGTAGTTCTATATAACTTGCTATGTACGGGTTAGGCCAATCCATATTTCTGCCGAAGTAGCGCAGGTTGTTAGATGAAATGTAAAACTGGTTGTTATTCGCATCATTTAGCCTGGTGACAGAATTTTTAACCGGGGTCTTTAGCACACCGGTAATCAGAAAACCATGCCTGGAGCCGGAGAAATTTTCTATCGTGATGGTTTGTCCAACAACGTTCGTTTTGCCAAAATAGTTAAGCGCTTTTTCATCCGTGATAATCACGGAAAATGGACCGTCAAAAGCCGTGGCTGCATTACCATGCAATAAGCGAAAGCCATACATGCCCAGCATCGTGCTGTCGCAAACCTGGAGGCTTTCACGAAAACTTTTATCTCCTTTTGTTACATTGGAAGTAATACCATCAAAGCGAAAATAATTCGCCACCAGGTTGGGATAATTTTCCCTGAGCGACTTAGCCAAAGGGCCCAGCGTGGCGAGCTCGAAACCCTGGTTCGCTTCCTTCCATTTGCTTAGAATTATATACTGGTTTTGAACATTTCTCAAACTGCCGTTCACCCGAATCTCTCCCCAAACATAAGCGGCAATCAACATGGTGAACACAATGCCTGTTGACAGACCAACGATATTCACCACTGCATAAAAAGGGCTTTTTATAATATTCCGCCAGGCAATTTTAAAATAATTTTTTATCATAGCTAGTGTTTATTCGGATCTTAAACTTGTCACCGGGTTGCACAACGCAGCCTTAATGGTCTGGAAGCTGATGGTAATAATAGTGATTATGGAAGCAGCGAAAGCCGCCCACACGAATATCCAGGCATTTAGGGGTACACGGTAGGCAAAATCCTGTAACCATTTGTTCATCATAAACCAGGCAATGGGTGCGGCTATAATAAATGCCAGGGATATCAACTTTAAAAAGTCTTTAGATAAAAGGGTAAAAATACCGGTAACCGTAGCGCCCAAA
>JBDSBP010000627.1:0-26328 GCA_039921525.1 Chitinophagaceae bacterium
TGCAGTCAGGGCGGGGGCGAGCCCCGCCCCTACAAACGCCCTGGCACACCTGTAGTCAGGTCAACGGCTACCCCCGCCTACAGCCCCTTAATAACCCGGGTTCTGTTTCAACTTCGAATTTGTATTAAGTATATTTGCAGGAATAGGCATCAGCTTCCTGTAATCACCATTTGGTTGATGCGACAACCACGACTTGCTGGTAAAAATTCCAAACCGTATCATATCCTGTCGCCGGCGGGCTTCCTGGTTAAATTCCCATCCCAGTTCATCCAGGAAACGTCCGTAAACAACATCGGCACCACCCTGGAAGGTTTTTACTTTATAATCCCTGCGACCATAATCATATGCACTACCCATCTGTAACTGGGCACCGGTAACGGTAGCTTTTGCCGGGTTTGTTGGAAAACTTCTTGCCCTGATAGAAGATACAATTATAGCGGCTTCATCTGCTTTACCAGTTCGCAATAAACATTCTGCTTTGATCATCATGATATCCGTAAGCCTGAATAAAGGGCAGTCATTACTAAGGTCCACCAGGGCTCCTTGTTTATATTCATATTTCCCAAGATGGAAACCATGTACTTCCTGGGCTGAATCTACGCCAGGGATTTCATTGATAAATGATAATGGCTGTCCGCTAAACGGACCATAGCCACCTTTTAAACGTACACCCGTGGAAGAAAACTGGGGTCCCTGGATCCAGTTTTCTTTTAATCGCAGGTCTTCCGGATCATACGTGTCAATATATTGCGGAATAGCCGCAATACCTCCCCAACTGGAGGTAGCCAGGTTATACGTTTTCTGATTTTCAGGGTGCAATGTCTCCATGTGAATATTAAATCCGCCTGCATAGATCTCATCATAAGGAACGGCAAATATTATCTCGGAATTGGTTGAGTTATCAGTGGCAAAGATCGCACGCTGTGTAGGGCTTAATGTAAACTTACCGGAGTTGATAATAGTATTACAAACCTCTATACATTTATCCCATTGCGCCGTGCCGGTATATACCTGCGCGTTAAGATACATTTTTGCTAATAGTGCATATGCTGCCCATTTGTTGAAACGGCCATAGTACAACCGGTTATTCAGGCTACTCAATAACGGTAATGACTCAGTGATTTCCTTGACGATAAAATCATACACTTGTTGCCTTGTATTCTGGTCTGCCAGGAAGCCGGGTTCTACATCAAATTTGGTGACTATAGGTACATTGCCATATAAATCGCAAAGCACATAATAAAACGAAGCCCGCAACGCCCTGATTTCAGCCAGCACAGTATCCTTACCGCTCGTTACAGGAACCTTTCCTGATTCGATCTGGAATATTAACCGATTGCAGTTCGTGATCCCACCAAAAGCAGCCGTCCAGTTACCTGCCGTACCATCAGTGTTCGTCCAAACATGTTCATGCAGCCTTCGATAACTGCCATCATCCACCCAGCCATAGGGACGTTCTGTAATTACCAGTTCATCTGCAGTAACTTCCTGGGTACGGAAAAAATTACTTCCGCCAAAGTTCATTACATTCCTCCAGGATCCATAAGCCGGACCTATCAGAGACACCAGGTCATTTGACCCCGGCGTAAACTGATCGGATATTATCTGCGTATAATTTTTATCCGCCAGCTTGGTGCACGACCCCAGAAGGATAACACCCAAAGCCAGGAGAGCGGCGGCAGCGGAGCTAATTTTATGCAATCGCATTTTCAGATTTTTTTAGTTAAAAAGTAACATTTGCACCAAAAGTGAATGTACGGGCACTTGGATATTTATCACGGTCATCATTACCCGGGGTAAGCGCATAGTTGTTAACAATAAGACTTACTTCAGGATCAATTCCTTTATACTTCGTGATAACAACCGAATTTAACATCGCAAAATATACCCGGATATTTTTGGTAACCTTTTTAATATTACCCACGTTATAACCAAGCGTTATGTTATCTATTTTCCAGAAATCGCCATTTTCAATATAATAGCTATTGTATTGCAATGGCACACTCTTATCCATTACCATTTTGCCAAATACTTTATCATAGGCGGATACCAGCTGGTTGTACTGGGTTCTGCCGGTGTTCTCGTAGTACATGCGTTGAAAATTAAGGATCTGGAATTTGAAAGCTCCCCGCATGGTGATAGCAAGGTCAAATTTTTTGTAGCGGAAATTATTGTTCCAGCCTGCGTAATATTTTGGCAACCCATTTCCCAAAACTTTTTTGTCTTCATCCGCTGCTTTAAAATCCTTGAAAGCCACCGCCTTGCCATCGCTTCCCTCGTAGATCCATTTTCCTGCATCGTCTATGCCGATAACCTTAAATCCATAAAATTCGCCAATTGACCTGCCTACTTTTACCCTATGCGTATACGTTTGAATAGGTTCACCGGTACCGCCCGTATTAAAGAAATCAGTGGTAGTTTTATAATCCTCGTTTGATAGGGACACTAATTTGTTGGAATTGGTAGAAAAGTTAACACTGGAGGTCCATTCAAAGTTACGGCGGGTAATAGGTGTGAAATTTACGATCGCTTCTATTCCTTTATTCTCCATTACTCCAACATTTGCCCAGGTAGTTCCAAACAGGTTTGGCGGGGTAGGAACCGAGTACTGGTATAATAAACCATCTACCTTCCGTTTGTATACATCGAATGATCCGCTGAGCCTGCCTTTGAACAGGGTAAAGTCCAGCCCGATATTTGTTTCGGCTTTTTCTTCCCAACGGAGATTAGGGTTGGGGTTACTGATGGGTACTAATTGCGGCACCCATCGGCCGTTGGAAAGGGTGGAACCGCTATAGCCCAGGCGGGCAACTCCTAAAAAGAGATCCTGCGGGGGTGATCCGGTAACCCCATAACCAATACGCAGTTTCAGATCTTCTACCACATCGAGGCTCTTCATAAAGTCTTCTTTATTTATTCTCCAGCCAACAGAAACGGCAGGAAACGTACCCCAGGGATGAGCTGCCCCAAATAGTGCGGAGGTAGCTTCATGACGCATACTTGCCATCAATAAATATTTATCTTTATAACTATAGGTGGCTCTCCCAAAAAACCCGATAAGATTTCGGACGGTCTTGTCGGTAGTTAACGCAGTAATACCCCTGCGGCGCGCATCCCCGATGCCAAGATTATTATAGGTAAATAAATCAGTAGGAAAATCCCAGTTATCGGCATATTCATATTCATACGTATTATCCTGGTAAGAATAACCACCCAATACAGAGAAGGAATGCTCGCCAAAAGATTTACTGTAATTAGCTGTCAGCTCCATCAGGTTTTCTATCGTTTGTGTAGTACCCCTTGAAGCATAACCATTGCGAGTATCCCTGATATTGGAAATATGCCGTTTCGTTTCTGAATACCCCCGTAACTCATTAAACTTGGTACGCGCAAATAAACCGGTTATCGTTAAACCATTTAGAGGTGCTAACGTTAATGTACCAGCGAGACGGGTGTTCTGGTTACTGTTTTCACCATCGCTTTCCTGCAGGCGGGAGATAGGATTTTCATATAAATAAATCCCCGTTTGTTCATTCCATGAGCCATTAGGATTTTTAACCGGGCTTGTTGGATTACGGATAAGAGCCTGCCGGTAAGTGTACCCGTTAAAGTCATTACCGTTGCCCGATGTATTATATCGCTGATCGGTATTGATGATATTAAAGTTCGCTTTTAATTTACCATTGAACATCGAATGGTTAACATCAAACCGGCCGCTTAAAGCGCGGTTGTCAGACTTCATCATAATGCCCTCGAAATACCGGTAATTTAAATTTACCAGGTAATTGGTTTGGGCAGTACCACCGCGGTAGGTAAGATTATGTACATGAGAAAGCGGTTTCTGAATAATTTCATCTAACCAGTCGGTACTGGCTCCCTGGTCATCAAAGCTACTAACACCACTGGCTTTCTTTTCCCTATACTCTTCAGCGGTGAGCATGTCGGGCCTCCTGGCAATAACCTGCGTACTCACATATCCACTGTATTCAACCGATTGAATTTTACCATTTGACTTTCGCGTGGTAATCAAAATAACACCATTGGTTCCCCGAGTACCGTAGATAGCTGCAGCCGCGCCATCTTTCAAGACATCGATTGACTCAATATCCTCCGGCGCTACAGTTCTTAAATTGCCGGGAATGCCATCTACTAAAACAAGCGGCTGAGAACTCGAGTTAATGGTATTTATTCCACGTAAAATTATCTGTGAATTAGCCACCGGACTTCCTGTGGGTGTGGCAATTGATAATCCTGCTACCTTACCCTGCAATAATTGGCCGGCATCGTTCACTGCACCTTTCACAAAATTTTCAGATTTAACGGAGGCAATGGAAGCAGTCACTTCTTTTTTCTTTTGCGTACCATAACCAATTACCACAACTTCATCCAGGTCCAAAGCAGTTGCCTGTAGTTGAATATTTATCGAAGTTTTATTTCCAATAGTTATTTCCTGGCTTGCATAACCGGTATTGGAAATCACCAATGTGCGAGCCGCATCAGGAACGGCAAGTTTAAATGCGCCACTTACATCAGTAACTGTTCCAATGGTGGTATTTTTTACCTGGACAGAAACTCCTGCCAGGGCGTCTCCGGTTTTCGAATCAGTGATAGTACCGGAAATTGTTTTATCAAAAAAGAAAAACTTTATGGGATGATCATGTTTTGCTAAAACCCGGAGAGAAAAAAACAGGCAACATACAAACATACACCCTGCAGACATTTTTTTCATAAATGAGCATCGTTTTGGAATAGTGATAGATTGGAAGCTGTAAATATATGGTTTGTAGAATATATGAAAAAATGGATAATTATCCAGTTTTTGTCGTATTTTAACCTACCAGGAATTGTACGAACTATGATTTATGTGATTGATTGATTGGCCTGATTAGATCTAACGAATTATAGTTAGTTTGCGACGATGTAAACGATTGAAGGATTTAAACAAAGATCATAGTACTCAATTGATCAAATAAATCACAGTTCAGACAACCGATCTCTAAAGAAAAACAGCGAATCCATTATATGCTCTTCCCAATAATTCCACTGGTGTTCCCCTTCAAATTCCTCGTACCTATGTGTAATTCCATTCTCCTTTAATTGCCGATGCAACTCCCTGTTATAAGAGATTAATAAATCATCCTTTCCGCAGTCAAAATAAACAGGAGGAAGTGTATCCCTGTATCGAAATATCGTTTTGAAAACATCTTCATCCACTTCATCCTCCTGTTTGTAATTAGCCAGGTCTTCCTCTACAAAAAGACTCATCTGTGATAAGCTGGTGATGGCGGAATGTGCAGCAATGGCAGAAAATTTCTTTCCATATTTTGCGCCGATTCTTAATGCACCGAAACCTCCCATCGAAAGCCCGCTGATACAAAGAGGAGATTCCTCTGTAACTGCCGGAATTATCTGCTGTATTACCTCCGGTATATCTTCTGCGATCCAGTTTTCAAAATTTTTTTCATTATGGGGAAGGTAAGCCGATCCGTCTCCCCATAACCCATCTGAAGGCATAGCAATAACCATCGGAGGTAATTTACCTTCATTTATTAGTGCCGCAACCTTCAAGTGCACCCCGGTGCACAGGGGCCAGCTCCATGCGCTTCCATACACGCCATGCAAAAGAATAATCAAAGGGCAGGAACTGTCTGCTTGCAATAATGGAGGAGCGAACACACAACAATCGCCCCTGCCCCGGAGGTCAGGGGTTTTCACGGTAAAAAAACGTAGATTATTGGATTCAAAACGGGGATCAGATACTCTTATTGTGCGAAAGTTTTTCATGCGGCCAGGATCTTTACGATGAAGGATGATATAAGTGGCAATTCTCTCATCTTAAAAAACCCCTATAATCCACTATCACGGAAGATCTACTCTTAATTGTCATACAACTTATTAGAGCTTATTATAAAACCGGCGGATTTAATGCTGATGCCACCAGCGACCCTATTGGCAGGCTCTTTATCCATGTTCTATGATCAGCTTCCTGGTATTCGTTTTTAGGGGCGGTGATCCTTGCGCCATCGGCTATGTAAATAATAGTCATTACTTCACGCATCTTCGTTGATTCGTTGCCGGGAGCATTATGTATGGTAAAGCCATAGTGAAAGGTTGCATCGCCGGCCTTCATATGTGAGGGGCGGCTTATCTTTAACGCCTTTTCTTTTACATACTTATCAAATTGCTGTTCTGATTCATCAGATATTTCAAAATCAAATACATTGCCTTTTTTATGTGAACCGGTGGCGAAGGTTAACATACCCATTCCGTCATTGATGTCAACCAGGGGCATCCACATGGTTACCGTATTGTATGTATCTACGGGCCAGTAATATTGATCCTGGTGCCAGGGAGTTGGGCCGCCCCCGGGTTCTTTAAAAAGGGCCTGGTCGTGGTAAATGCGTACATTGTCCACTCCCAGCAGATCAGCAGCAATTTTTCCAAAACGTTTTGCCAGCGTAAACTGTTTTACGTTTTCATTCGACTGCCACAAATTCATGATCTGTAAAAAAGCTTTGCCATAGGTATCCCTTTCTTCCAGCTTTCTCCGCTCGGTATTTTTATTTTCAGCAGCCTCCAAAATTACCGGCCGGAAAGCTTCTACTTCTTCCGCTGAAAGTACATGGGGAATTAGGGTGTGGCCATTTCTCCTGAATTCTTCAATTTGCTGCTGGGGAATATCAATAAAGCTGTCGAGGGAAGGAAGCGTGGAAATGGTAACAGGCATAAGAACTTAATTTGTATCAAAGTAAGATGATATTATGTTGCCAGAAAAGAATATAATTATTTAATTTTTGATGTATTTTATCCAAATATGATTATTAAATTTAATTTTGATTAAATAATGACATGATAAAACCATCCTACGAGATAATCAATTCATTAACACAGCAGTCTTTTCTTCTGCGGATATTTGAAGAAGAAGCTTTTATGTCTCCTTATCATTATCATCCTGAATTTGAATTGACCCTTATAACCAAAGGCGTCGGCAAACGATATGTTGGCAATCACATGTGTCATTTTAAGGAAGGCGACCTTGTATTCCTGGGTGCCAACCTGCCACACTGCTGGAAAACAGAACCAGTTTGTAAAGGAGAAATAAATGCAAAATCGATCGTTATCCAGTTTACACGTGATTTTATGGGCGAAGATTTTTTTAATAAACCTGAAATGGCTGAGGTGCAAAATCTTCTAAAACGCAGCGGTCATGGTATCGTATTTAAAGAGCCAATCATACAGGAAATTGCAGATGGCCTGAACAATATGGTTAAAGAAGAAGTGAAGTTTAAACTACTGCATCATTTACTCGATATTCTTTTTAAGCTAAGTACCACCAGTGAATATACCCTGCTAAATAAATTCACTACCATTTTCACTCAAAAAGGCAGTGAGCTGGAAAGACTCAATACCGTTTTTAGCTATATCATCGATAATTTCAAAACGGGCGTTTTATTGAACGAAGCAGCCAGCCTGGCTAATATGACTCCAAATGCTTTCTGTAAATATTTCAAAAAAGTCACTCACAAAACTTTTATTGAATTGGTAGTAGAATATCGCCTTCACCACTCAACCACCCAATTGATAAATACCAATAAATCGGTGGGTCAAATTTGTTATGATAGTGGATTTAACGATGTCGCTCATTTCAGCAGGATGTTTAAAACAAAAATGAACATCTCGCCTTTACAGTACAGGAAGGTATTTGTGAAGGATCTTTGATGAGGTCTAAACCGCACATGAAAACAGTAAAATAATTTGTGTATTCCTGTATCACACTTATCATTTTTTCATTTCAATCAGCGGTTCAGACAACGTTAAGCTAATCGCCACGCATTTTTTTCAACTGCTCCTCATGTGTAAGGTCCAGACGCAATGGAGTTATAGATACAAAACCATTCTCTACCGCCCAACGGTCCGTGCCTTCTTCAGCAGGCTCCAACGGCGTTACCGTGAACCAATAATGTTTTCTACCCAATGGATCTACACCGGGTATAATGGTACCATCGTATAACCTGACAGATTGTTTTGTCCAGGCAATACCTTTTGGACTTGGCGGAAAGTTTACATTAAAAAGAGATAACTCAGGCACTGCCAGTAATAAGCTTAACGCCTTTTCAACGAACGGTGTAAGTAACTCAAAATCCGGCTCTCCTTTATCAGCGGGCGTGCTCAAAGCGATTCCTTTTATGCCAAGTAACACAGCCTGCTTGGCCGCAGCGAGGGTGCCTGAATGCCACATCGAATTCCCCAGGTTTGGCCCCATATTAATTCCGGAGAGAACCACATCAGTTTTGGCGTGCAAATGTGTCCCGAGCGCTACACAGTCTGCCGGTGTGCCGTTAACGCGAAATGCTTCTATCCCTTCAAAGTTTATGGGTGATTTTTTGTAAGATAATGGCCTTGAGTGCGTAACAGCATGCCCCATGGAAGACTGCTCTACATCAGGCGCCACAATAGTTACTTCGCCAAACTGCCTGGCTATCTTTGCCAGGGCCGCTATGCCAGGACTGTAGATACCATCATCATTCGTTATTAATATTCTCATATTTTTTACTTTTATATTATTGTGCCAATAAAGTCAAAGATGGTATAATTTTATCAGAATTAGATCAATAACAGAGTGCATGAATATAGCTACATTGTATCATAACCCCGGTGCCGGCGATGAAGAACATGGTCGCGAAGAACTAATAATGCTGATTGAAGAATGTGGATTTCAGTGTAGATATAGTTCCTCAAATTCCCTGCATACCAAAGAATTGGACGCTGTTGATTTTATTATTGTCGCAGGTGGAGACGGCACCATTAGAAACTTTACTAAAGGACTATTGGGTAAAAAATCATTGCAGTACAAACCCCCCATTGCCCTACTTCCTCATGGAACAGCTAATAATATCGCAAAGACCTTACAAATAGAAGGTGACACCAAATCGATTATACAATCATGGCACAATTCAACGCTAAAAAAATTTGATGTTGGGGTAATCAAGGATGATAGTTTGTCTTTATTTTTTTTGGAAAGTTTTGGTTGTGGCATATTCCCGTACCTGATGCTGGAAATGAAAAAACATGGAGAAAAATATTTAAAGGCAGATGAGAAAATGGATACTGCATTACAGCTACTCCATAAAATTTTACAATCATATGAACCCAGGCATTGTGAACTTGAGATAGATGGGGTAGACCATTCCGGGAAATTTTTATTAGCCGAAATAATGAATACCCGTTCCATCGGACCCAATCTCTTTTTGTCACCACAGGGAGACCCGGGCGATGGAATTATGGAAGTGGTGGTAGTGCCGGAAAAAGATAAGGATAAGTTTGCTTCCTATGTCCAGAAAAAAATAAATGGCATAGAAGAAGTTTACCTGTTCCAGATACTGCGGGCTTCTCAAAAAATTGTCATTAGTTGGGAAGGCACGCATGTTCACGTAGATGATGAAAATGTTACGTTAAAAAAGTCTGAAACTATAACTATAGAAATTAAAAAAGGATTGTTGGAGTTTAAGGTTTCATAAAGGGCAGTAAGCGTTTCAGGGAAATACAACGCAGCATTCCCAAGGTTACCACGATAATTTCAAATTCTTCTTTATGGATGAGTGAATGAGATTGACTTCCGAAGTTGCCTTTGTCTGAACCGTTGATGAAAATGATTAATTGATTGATATGACAAATGAACCTCATGAATGCCTGTAAATTAATTTGAACCTGTTCCCTATCAAAACCATCATTCAATCATTTCCATCAGCGGTTCAGACATAAGGTAAGCTCGGCCTCACCTTGTCCCAAATTGCACAACGCCTTCAAGAATTTTTCTTGCAATACTCTCCTGACCTTCTTTACTGGTAAGTAATTTCAAATCATTATCATTAGACATACTGTATAACCACAAGAAACCATCACCGCCGGGCAAGGAGCCTGATTTAAAACATATACCCCTTGGTTCTCCAGGAGATTTAATTTTGATGCAACGTGATATTTTTCTTTTAATAACGATAAAAAAATACTCCCCGCAATTTTTGATTTTTCCAGGTATGGATTCTTACTTGCTACTGATGGAACATAAATATCAAATCCTTCTTTTAAGCTGGGCTGCGGAGCGTAATTAATATGAATGGATATAAACAGGTCAGCCTTTGCCTGCCGGGTAATTAAAACTCGATTTTTAAGACTTTCAGATATGTCTGTTGTATGACCCGGCAATTGATCATCTTCCCTTGTCATAACTACTTTTACATTATACTCACTGCTTAAGCTCTCTACTTTTTTAGCCATGTCAAGACATAGCTTCTTTTCATCAATACCCTGCCCAGATTTTACTCCCGGGTCCATACCTCCGTGTCCTGCATCTAACACCACAATTAAAGGAACTTTAGCAGCCTTTTTAGGGATAGGTGCAGAAGATGTGGCATGCAGGCTGATAAAACAAAATAAGATAATGCCAAGTGGTAAAGACATTACACGACTCCAATAGTTATAACAAGTATTTGAAAAACTGGTCAGCATAGTAATCCGGCGTTTTATATGATTATTAAAAAAATTGTTGGTGATGGGTGAATTTTTAGAATCGATTGTATGTAAAACCAATAATTCAGCATAGTCGTAACGGTCATTCCCGGCAGCAGCATACTGGTCAGCCAGGAACTCATGAATTGCTTTTAGTTCTTTTTTAAAAAGGTAAAAGAATGGATTAAACCAACCGGCAATACAAAGTAATTCCATGAATAAAATATCGGCTGTATGATAGTTACGAACGTGGTACAATTCGTGACGAAAGATCTGCTGGCCGTGGGAAGTAGCTACATCTATTTTTTTATTCCAATAAATAGAACGAAAAAAAGAAAACGGTGTTCCCTCTTCCAGCGTATTGTAGATTCTAAGATCCTGCCAATGTTCCGGGAGATATTTTTTAGAGAGATTTCTAATGAACATTAAAGATTTAATCAACATAAAAATGAAAAAGAAAACACCTGTGGCATAGATCAGGCATGCAAGCGTTTGCACAGAAAGTTGCGGATGCAAAAAAGCGGATGCTGAAGCAACGGCTTTTCCAGGTTCATTAAATTCGCCTGACATAACATTCAACGTCTGATAGATAGGAAGAATATCTTTTGCCTCAATATAACTCACCGGAATTTTTAGAAAAGGAATTATTGTAGAAGTAACCGCGGAAAATAGAAGATAAAACCGGTTATACAGATGAAACCTTTTATTCCGCAGAAACAAATAATAATAACCATATAATAATCCGGAACACAAAAGTATTTTAATCAGGAATAATAACATCATGAGTTATTTTTTTTTGCGGTACGAATCTGTTGCAACAGCATCTCCAGCTCTTCCATGCTAAGCTTGTTATCATTCACAAAATGCGAAACGAGTTTTGCCGGCGAACCTTCAAAATATCCTTTTACCAATTGGTTAATGCTGCGTTTACCATACTCACCCTTACTAACCACCGGTTGATACAGGTTATTACGGCCCTGTATTTCATAAGACACATATCCCTTTTCCACCAAAATCTTCAGCAGTGTAGCAATCGTGTTGGGATGAGGTTTAGGATCACTTGTATTATCAACGATATCTTTCAGAAAGCCTTTTTCCAGTTTCCAAAGTACCTGCATTATCTGTTCTTCTCCTTTTGTAAGTGGTTTCATTACGACTAATTTATTAGTTGTTAAAAACAAATATATAACTAACTAATTAGTTGTGCAAATGTTTTTTTAAACTGAATAAATGGATCACATTACAGTCACCTGGTTGAAACCGGAATGTATTATCGAGATATATTAGCGTAAAATATGGAAAGTCACCTACCACGAGGTTATAAATACTAATTACTGCGTGGTCCATCCGCCATCGACAGACAGCGCCGCGCCAGTTATAATAGAGGCGGTTTCAGCAGCAAGAAATAAACAGAAGGCTGCGATGGTTTCAGGGGGAACAAACTCCTTTATGGCCATTTTGGAGAGAATAATTTTTTTTATCACGTCATCTTCCGGAATATTATGCATTCTTGCCTGGTCGCCGATTTGCTTTTCTATTAAACCTGTTTTTACATAACCGGGACAAATAGCATTGCATGTAATGCCACAAGTAGCGCCCTCCAAAGCAGCTGTTTTTGTAAGTCCGACAATGCCATGCTTGGCAGCTACATAAGCGCTTTTGTACTCAGATGCAACTAAACCATGTGCCGATGCTATATTAATTATCCTTCCAAATTGTTGCTTCTTCATACCTGGCCAAACAGCTTTGGTTAAATGAAAAGGAGCAGTAAGAAGTATGCCTATAATCGCATCCCATTTCTCTTCAGGAAAGTCTTCAATGGGTGCCACGTGTTGTATACCCGCATTATTAACCAGCACATCAATTACGCCGAATCTACCTACTGCTGTTTGCACCATCTCTCTCAGTGCCGCTGGTTGTAACATGTTGGCCGGTGAAAACAAATAATCTATTTCATATTCTGAAGCCACATCCCCGGCTATCTTGGCACCATTTGTTTCAAGACCGTTGAACACAATATTGTTTCCCTGTTTTGCAAAAGCGGTTGCGATGGCTAAGCCAATGCCACTTGTACTACCGGTAATAAGCACTGTTTTCTTTTGCATGTATTATTATTAATCTTGATTGTAGTTCCCAATTATAAAGATGGTTCTAACCAGTTGTGAAAGAATGATGCTGCAACAAAAATATAGAAACTAAAGTAGATTATAGTTTACCTGTTTCGTATTAAATTAGTGTAAAGGCAAGTGTAAGATAACGCATTCACTGGCTTTCAGCCATTAGTACGTCAACGTTTGATTTGCTTCCTCCTGACAGCTGATAACAAATGTGTCAAATTAAGGTTAACATAACATTATTAAAATGTCTATCGTACTTACTTTAATAAAAAGTCAGCTTCAAAAGCCAGCGTATTATTAGTGCCAGATAAGGGCGTTATTGAGGATGCTTTTATATGCCAGGTATTGTTGCTTTTCTTTTCCCCTTCAATTGATCCACTCTTAATAAGTACGGGCCCGCCGGGAGCACAAAAACAGGCATAATTTAAAAGAGATTTTGCTTTTCTAAAGCCAGCAGAGTCTTTAAGCTGAAATGATTGTACGTTTTGAGGTATTTCAAATAAAATAATCCTGGCCCCCTCATCATCTGCTATTTCCGGGCAATCCTTGAATTGCAAGGTAAAATTGAAAACATTCTTATCACCATCTTTTATGGAATAAGAATAATGTTCATATAATGTATCTCCTGTAGATAGAAGTTGGTTATCTATCTGTTTGCCTGGTTGATAAGTATACGTCTTTTTTTCAGGCGTGCATGTAAAATTTGAAGAACTCGATTTCTTACATGCGTATGCTGTAGCTAAAACCGCTAGAAGGATAAATGCCATTCTCATATAAACGTTGACAAGTGCTTTCAGAAAGACGTTGCAATGCAAAACTAAAAAATTATATCCGTCGAATATAACCAAGTCGGGGGAGTATTCCAGCGGGCGCCCGGTCAATAATTATACCCCGTGCAAACGGAACTAAATGAGTAATCAATTATTAGAACTGATTTCGATTATCTTGTGTATTATAAAATTTCAATTTATGAAAAACGCTAGCTGGTTAATTTTTTCTTTGGCTGTTTTCTATGTTGTATCCTGCAAAGACAGTTCAAAACCTCTACAGAAATACAGCGGCTGGAGAACCTATGCCGGCACGAAAGATGGAAGTCGCTATTCTTCCAATGATCAGATCACTACGGATAACGTTTCAAAGCTGCAGGTAGCCTGGACCTATGGTACAAACGATAAAGACACGGGAAATCGTACGCAAAATCAATGTAATCCAATTATGGTAGATGGTATTTTATATGGCACCTCACCACGTTTAAAATTATTTGCCCTGGAAGCTGCAACCGGTCAGCAGAAATGGTTGTTTGACCCTGCTTCTGAAGACACTTCCTCAAAAAAAGATCCTTCTGCCTTTTTTAAAGTGAGTCGTGGCATGGTTTACTGGCAGGATGATCAGGGTGGCGACAAAAGGATTTTGTATAGCGTGGGTTCAAAAACCTATGCCATCGATGTGGCAAATGGTAAGCCTGTCAGGAGTTTTGGAAACAATGGCTATATTGACCTGACTGACAACCTAGACAGGGAAAAAACCTCTAATACTTATATTGCGGGTACAACGCCGGGAGTTATTTTTAAAGATATGCTTATTATGGGCGTAAGGCTATCGGAATCTGCAGATGCAGCGCCTGGCCATATACGTGCCTATGATGTAAAATCCGGCAAGCGTCGATGGATATTTCATACCATCCCTCATCCTGGTGAATTCGGTTATGAAACCTGGCCTGATAAAGACGCCTGGAAGAAGTTAGGCTCGGCAAATAGTTGGTCAGGCATGTCACTCGATGAACAGAGAGGAATTGTATATGTGCCTACGGGTAGTATTGGTGGTGACTTTTATGGCGGCGTTCGTAAAGGCCAAAACCTGTTTGCTAACTCGCTGATCGCTTTAGATGCAGCCACCGGAAAATACCTATGGCATTTCCAGGTGGTGCATCACGATTTATGGGATCGCGATCTTCCGGCCAATCCAAACCTGGTGACCATTCATCATGATGGAAAAGATATAGATGCCGTGGCGCAAATAACCAAACACGGTTATGTTTTTGTTTTCGATCGCGTAAGCGGCAAACCCGTTTTTCCTATTGAAGAAAAAGCCGTACCTGTGGATGCCCTACCTGGTGAAGCCCCCTGGCCAACACAACCAATTCCAAGCCTGCCGGAGCCGTTTGCACGTCAAAACTTTGGAGCAGAAGATATTACCGACATTTCGCCAGAGTCTCACCAGGAGATGATGGAGAAATATAAAAAAATAAAATACAGTGCCATGTTTGCGCCTCCCTCCAAAGAGGGAAGCTGGATTTTCCCTGGTTTTGATGGAGGTGGTGAATGGGGTGGAGCTGCGGTTGACCCGGAATCCGGCATTATTTATATCAATAGCAGTGAGCTTCCCTGGTCGTTAACCATGATCGATGTACCGAGGGTTAATGCAAACGATCGTTCCCTAACGGGTGTTGGGCGTAACATCTATAATAAATATTGCCTATCCTGCCACGGTCCGGAACTAAAAGGTAACGGTGCCGCATACCCCCCATTGCTGAATATCGGCAACAAATACCATCAGGACCAGATTAGAAAGATTGTGGAGAATGGGCGCAATATGATGCCTTCCTTTAAACAAATTCCGGAAAACGAAAAAGGCGCGTTGATGGCTTTTCTATTAAATGCGCCATCGAAGGATCCTGTATCAAAGGGTGGAAAAAGGGTTTCTATTCCTAAAGAACCCGGTGGCCAGGAAGCGGCTAATTTATCCGCTAAAAAAAGTATACTGGATGAAGTGCCTTATACCATGACCGGCTATAACCGCTTTTTGGATAAGAATGGTTACCCGGGAATCAAGCCACCATGGGGATCTTTGAATGCTGTTGATCTTAACAATGGCAAATTGTTATGGAAAGTGCCGCTGGGTGAATTTGAAGAATTGAAAAAGAAAGGAATACCGACTACCGGAACCCAGGTGTACGGTGGACCCGTTGTAACAAAGGGCGGAGTAATATTTGTTGCTTCTACGCAGGATGAAAAGATAAGAGCCTTTGATAAAAAAACAGGTAAAACATTATGGGAGGCCAAGCTGCCGGCTGCGGGCTATGCCACCCCGGCGACGTACGCTGTTGATAGTCGTCAGTACGTGGTGATTGCGTGTGGTGGTGGTAAGATAGGGAGTAAATCAGGAGATCAGTATGTGGCGTTTGCATTGCCAAAATAATGATGGTCTACTTTTTAGATACAGGTAGAATTTTCATTCTAGACTGTGAGGTCTTGAAGACCATTGATGTTTGATAAACTTCGCCAGGTCGAACCCTCTTTTATGTTTTTTGTCAGAACGTGGTAGTCAAAATTTTTTTAGAAAACTATCACCGCCAAAAACAAGCTTTAAATGAATCACATTTTAGAAACAGAAAGATTATTACTCAGGCAGTTTACCCTAGACGATACAAAATTCATAATCGACCTGCTAAACAGCCCAGGCTGGATAGAATTTATTGGTGACAGAAATATAAAGACGGAGCAACAAGCAAAAAATCATCTTCAAAATGGGCCCATAAAAAGCTTGAGGAGAACGGGTTTGGGTTATCCATGGTGGAAATAAAAAATGACGGAATGCCAATAGGCATGTGCGGCATAATCAAAAGAGACCACCTTGAATTCCCTGACATTGGAGTTGCGTTTTTACCAGAATTTACAGGAAAAGGTTTTGCTTTTGAGATTGCAAATGCAACCATGGCATTGGCTAAAGACAAATTAAAATTACCCACTATTTTAGCCATCACTGTTCCTGCCAACAAAACTTCAATAAAACTTTTGGAGAAAATAGGACTGAAATTTAATAGGACATTTAAATTTCCCAATGATAATGAAGAATTGCTATTGTTTATATAACAGAGGCAAAATACAATTCATGAGTTACAAATAATTTGACACCTTTGCTATCGGCTTTCAGGGTGAAAAATATTAGAGATTGACCTGCTGATACCTCATAGCTGATGGCTCATAGCTGATAGCCGATATCTGATAGCTTATAGCTGATACCCGGCGAATGAATTATCAAACACATAACTTAACACTATGCATTATTACATCCGTTCAGCAAACTATGCTGGCCGGCTGTCTGCAGGTTACGCCATATGCGATTGATTTCAGTATCAAGGTTAGTTGCCTTTAACCCGCAACAGGGATATAACTCATTTAACATCTGCCTTGCTGTCAACGCAAGTTTTCTGCTTACAATAGTAATATTATCCAGCAAAGCAGGCTGGATGAACTTACTATTTAAACATTCTTCCCATGAATTTTTTACAACGTTGTAAAACAGCAGCCTGGCTTCATCTATTTGTTTGCGGGCATTTTCAAGCTTCAATTGTTTCGTATTGCTTACCCCCTGCTTAAACCAGATCTCGCATAGATCCAAAAAGCGGACTGCCATACCGGAACTGTTAACGGCCAGGGTTGTCTCCGCAAACTGGAGAAAAGGATATTGATAAATGGGAAAAGGCAAACTGGCATATCGCGGATCAATGCGGAAACTCCTGTTTTTATTCACAACCGTTTTCTTTACTTCAAAGCTATGACTTCCCGTAGCTATCATCCCCATACTATTCCAATTTTCATGCAGCGTAACTTCTTCTCTGAAAAATAAAAAAGGTTGAACCAGCTCCGTTCCATCGTCGTTAAGTAGAAAAACTCCCTTTTCTTCTATCATACAATTGGCGGTGAATGCGGTGGCGTGATGGGAGCCCGTTGCATAATCCCAGGAGCCTGTTACTTCATAGCCTTCATCTATAATTTTTGCAATGCCAGAAGACTTACCGCTTCCTGCGAGGCAGACTTTTTCATTATTGAAAACGGCGGAAATCAGTTCCGGTTCCAAAAACCCAATAAACCACCCGGCACCGCTGCAAAGCGTTACAGTCCATCCAACAGAACCATCGGTCCATGCCAATGCTTCTTCCAGCTGTAAGGCCTCCGGCAGAGCCAGTTCCAGTCCATTGTATAATCTCGGCACAAATAACTGAAACCATTTTTGTTCTTGAATCAATGCAAGTTGTGTGGAATGTAGTTGTTTCAATTGCTCCGCTTCCCATGCGTGACCCTGTACCAATTGTACATGTTCCGGTGTAATATGCTGAGAGGGATGGCTGGTGGTCTTCATGCTAAAACTGGTGTCAATAGATATGTTCAATTTTTGAAAGACTCTCTCATTATTTATTATATCAATTTAAACGTTACATTATCCTCCGTTCCGTCTTTGGAATTGAAAATGTATTATGTCCCGGCGTATGCACAATTTAAAAAACAATTGCTGCTTTCCTAAAAATATTTAATGCTATTTTTATTAGCGCTTAAATTATTTGGAAACAGCTTGATCTGCCGATAGGGAAGCAGGCTTCCAGTGAATTTAAAATAATCAAAAGCCTTACATATAATACTTCATATTTACAGGGTAAACTATTTTAAATGAAAAAAGCCATTCTTTTCGGAGCAAGCGGATTCATAGGTTCACATCTTCCCGATGAGTTATCGAACAAACAACCCTCTTTACGAACGAGTGACCATTGTTGTTCGAAAAAAATTAAATATTAAACATCCCAATTTAAAAACGTTGATAGGTAGTTATCAGAACCTGCATCATCTCAAAGAAAATATAGTGGCAGATGAAATCTTCATCGCTCTTTGAACTACAAAAAAAATACACCCCACCAGGATGAATACTACCTGATAGACCACGACTACCCGGTTTTGGCGGCAAAAATTGCTAAAGAGAAAGGAGCGAAATTCGTTTTCATAGTTTCCGCAGTTGGGCCAAATGAAAATTCCAATGTTTTTTATATTAAAACAAAAGTTGAATTAGATCGGGATATTATTGCCCAGGATTTTAAACATACGGATCATCATCTTCGGCAGTTTAATAGTTAGATGATAAGCGCCTCCCCGATTTGTCATTTCAGCCAAAGCGCCACAGCAATTTAGCATAAATGCATTTTACGGCGCTTTAAGCTGAAATCTCTGAAGTTTCGGTTTCTTTATTATTGTTAGACTTTCAAAAGAAAGGATATTGTCAAACGACTGTTCAGTGTTTTCCACTTCCGCCGGTGTTAACGAATGATTTTTATATGAAACGTCTTGCTTTTGCGAGTACTTTCAGCGCAGCGCCTCAGTAAATTTAGCCCCTTCCACTATGGAAAGGTGCAAATAACCTACATCCAGGTTGACTTATTATACCGCTATTTCTTTCCCGTCAATTAAAAAAAAATAATTAATTATTTCTATCCCCCCGTATTTAATCTAAGTTAGTATTTATATTAAATAGCCCACAGAAAATGCGTAGTCCTTAAAATAGAACACGTCGTTTAATTCCTCAACATAACCGACCAAATTTCGGATGGTTACTAGGAGGGATAAAAGCTGATTATATAATTGGCCAAAAATCAAATAGGTGTTGTATTGTGCTATATGGCAGATTAATTCAATAATGAAATTAAATAATATAGTTTCTTTTGTGTAAACTCAAAAAAAAAACAGACCATGCGACTAATTGCCTGCGGTAATTCCCCATTACCAAACCATGCCCGTTTTTTGAAAAGATTGTTGAAGATTAGTCTTACAGCGCTTTTCTTATTTTCCATTTGCTTGCATGCGCATGCAAATGATTTTAAACAAAAAATCACCCTTTCTGAAAAAAACGTTCCCCTCGCAAAAATTTTCAAGGAAATCAGGAGACAAACAGGCTATACGTTTATTTACACCGAGCTTATGTTGCTCAAAGCAAAAAACGTAAGTATCAATTTGCGGAACGCTTTGATTGAGCAGGTGCTGGATAGTTGTTTTAAAGATCAGCCGCTGACGTACGCCATCCTAAACAAGATGATTATCATTAAGGAAAAACAGATTATTATAAGAACCGCTGAATATACAGTGCCACCCAAAAATATAAAAGGGAAAATAACCGGGCAGAATGGGGAAGCACTTGGCGGGGCAACTATTGAAGAAAAGGGAACCACCAATTCCACCGTTACAAAAGAAGATGGCACATTTAGTATGGATGTTTCAAAACCGGATGCCACACTAATTGTTACCTATGTAGGATATGAAAAAAAAGAGTTCAAAGTAAATAACTTAAGCGCCGTAAACATCTCGTTGGTTCAGGCAACTAACAATCTGAACGATGTAGTAGTTGTTGGATATGGAACCATAAAAAGAAAAGATCTCACCGGCTCTGTTGCAACAGTAACCAATAAGGATTTCCAGGATCTGCCGGTTTCCCGTATCGACCAGGCTTTGGTAGGAAGAGTTGCAGGTGTTCAGGTAAAAACTACGAATGGCGAACCCGGAGCCGCACCCCAGATCAGGGTAAGAGGCATTGGAAGTATTTCTGCCGGCGCCAGCCCCTTATACGTGGTGGATGGATTTCCGACCAATAGTATTGACAACCTTAATCCAAATGATATTGAAAGCCTCGACATTTTGAAAGATGCTTCCGCCACTGCCATTTACGGATCGCGTGGATCCAATGGCGTTATAATAATAAATACAAAAAGAGGATCTTCCGGGAAAGCGAATATTTCTTTTAACACCTATCATGGATGGCAGCAGCTATCTAAAAGACCCGAATTCATGAACGCCAGGGAGCAGGCGCAGTATCACTTTGACGGCATCCGCCAGAATAATCTGGACCTCGGTAATAATGTATCCGGCGCTCCCGCAACATGGAAAGTACCGGTGCCCCCCTATACTTTAGATGTGCTTAGTGGCAAGATAACGTATGACAGGTTTGCATTGGACGATGTAATTCGCACCGCACCTCAACATGATTATCAACTATCCGCCACCGGTGGAAATGAGAATATTAAATATGCCTTAAGCGGCGATTACCTCGACCAGGATGGTATCGTTCTTGGCAGCGATTTCAAACGATATTCCCTCAGGGCCAATATAGATGCGAAATTGTCCAAAAAACTAACCGTGAAAATGAACTTAAATCCTTCCTTCATTTCCAGGAACGTTATTACGGCAAGTGGCGCCAGTAGTTCCGCCAATGAAGGCGTGATTGGAAGTTCATTCGGTGTAAACCCGATGTATCCATTATACAACCCTGATGGCACCTATTTTGTTTTTGTGCCAGGGTTAGACGTGACCTCTAATGCACTGAATCCTGTAGCACTCGCTAAAGAGATCAGCAATAAGCAAAAAAGAATCAGCCTGCTGGCTAATGTTAGTCTTGATTATAAAATATATGAAGACCTGAGTCTAAACATAATGGCGGGTACCGTGCTGCAAACAAATAAAGGGTCCCGCTTTAAACCGCAAATACCTGCCTTTTTTAATGAGCCGGCCGTAGGCACGGATAATGCTTCTATCAACTATAACTGGCTGACCGAATATACACTGAACTACAACAAGCGTTTTGGCAATCATAATTTATCGGCGCTGGGAGGCTTTACCACCCAAAAAGAAACGAATGAATCAAACACGTTAACCAGTAATCGCTATCCTAACAACCTCGTTCCCACATTAAGTGCCGCCAGTGGTATTATAACCGATGGATCGTCTGACGTGTACCAATGGTCTCTGGTATCTTACCTGGGCAGGATCAACTATAATTACAATAGCAAGTATTATGTTACCGCATCTTTTCGTACAGATGGATCTTCCCGTTTTGGTTCAGAAAGGAAATTCGGCTTGTTTCCGTCGGCCGCTTTAGCCTGGCGTGTGTCAGGAGAAAATTTTCTGAAGAATGTACGTTTTTTAAGCGAGCTTAAACTAAGGGCAAGCTATGGCGAAACGGGTAACAATAATATTGGCAACTACGAGCAATTTGCTACGATCAATTACGACAGAACCGTATTAGGCGGCGGAGTAGCGAGCGGTTTTTCCCAGGCGAAACTATCGAATCCACTATTAACATGGGAAAAACAGCGCCAGTTAAATATGGGCGCCGATGCATCCTTCTTCAATAACAGGTTGCGTTTTAATGTCGATTATTTCAGATCCACTAACACAGATCTTTTACTGAATGTAAACGTGCCCGACATTACGGGTTTTAGCACCTCTTTAAAAAATATCGGGGAAGTAAGAAATAATGGGTGGGACATTGTATTAGGAACTACCAATTTAGATTCAAAAAACTTTCAATGGTCAACCGATATCAATTTTTCCACTTTTAAAAATAAGGTAGTTAAACTAGGTCCGACAGGAGATCCGATTTACGGCGGCAGCAGTCATATCACTATGATCGGGCAGCCAATTGGAATGTTCTTCGGCTGGGTAACGGACGGCATTTTTCTAAACCAGGCAGAACTGGCCAAAGGCCCTATTTACAATCCCGGTGGCGTAGACCGCTCGCGGGTAGGTGATATCAGGTTTAAAGATATCAGCGGCCCCAACGGCAAGCCGGATGGTGTTATCAATAATTTTGATAAAACGATCACCGGTTCACCTTATCCTGATTTTTATTATGGTATCACCAATCGTGTTTCATACAAGAAGATAAGTGTAACGGTTACCCTGCAAGGGTCAAAGGGAGCCCAGATCTTTGCCGAATCAAGGTCGGCATCCATGGCTACCAGGGGGCGTTTTGGTCAATTAGCCATATTGAATAATTATTGGAAGTCGGAGCAGGAGCCAGGAGATGGTAAAACGCCCAGGCCCAACAATGCGCCCACGGGGAATATCAGGGGAACATATAGCACCTGGTTTCTTGATAATGGAACCTTTTTACGGATCAACAACATTACCCTCGCGTATGTATTGCCTGAACAAATTTCACAAAAACTAACGTTCCGTTCGGTAAGGGTTTACGCAAGCGCCAACAATCCATTTCTTGTTACCAAAAATACCGGTTTCAATCCGGAAGCCAGCAACCTTGAAGATCCGCTTAGGCCCGGTCGTGAGTTGAGTGATTATCCCATTCCAAGAAGCCTGATAATCGGTTTGAATGTTAGTTTAAAATAATAGAGTTTACCTAAAAATAATAGAAATGAAAAAGAGAATTTTTTCAATATTATTCGTTTTATTTTTGATGGCGTCCTGCAAAAAAGATTTCATTGAATTAACCCCGGTATCTACGGTTGCTATTGATGTACTATTTAAAACCGACAAAGATTACCAGGATGCAGTGGTGGGCGCTTACAGTATATTGAGGGTTCAGGGACCTAACATCTGGGATTTTAGCGATCTGCCTTCTGATGATACGGAGCAACAATTCCTTACATCTGTAAGCCAGGTAAGCATCGATAATTTTACAATAAACATCAATGATAACTTGCTGATAAATTCCTGGCGCAACTATTATAACCTGATTAGCCGTTGTAATCTGGTATTATCAAAGCTTGCAACCGCCGATGCAGCTGTCATTACCAATAAAGACAGGCATACTGCTGAGGCAAAGTTTTTACGTGCCCTTGCCTATTTTGATTTGGTGCGGATATTCGGTGATGTTCCCATGGTTACCACTCCGTTAACAACCGATGAAGCGTATAAGTCAGTCAGGGAAAAGAAAGATAAAATCTATGACGAAGTCATCGTGAAAGATCTGCAGGTTGCGGAAACCAAATTGCCCTTAAAGTACACTGGCGTGGATGTAGGAAGAGCAACACGTGGTGCGGCCAAAGCACTATTAGGAAAAGTATATTTAACACGAAAGGATTTTGTAAAAGCAGAAGCCAAACTTCAGGAAGTGACTACTATGGGATATGCGTTACTGGCTAATTTTAATGACCTGTTTGATTACCAGAAAGATGAACACCATAGCGAATACCTCTTCGATATTGAATACGAAGAGAATATCAGTTTGGGGAGTTCCTTTACCAATACTTTTGCACCAGCCTACGCAAACGTATTAACGTTTTATGGGATCACCGGGCAGGGGGGCAGCGCCGGATCTCCATCAGAAGAATTATTCACCCTGTTTCCTGCAAATGATAAACGGAAAGACATAACCGTAGCGAAAGGTTATACAGATAATAATGGCGTTTACATTCCAACGCCTACGTTTGATATCAGGACCTTTACCAAAAAATATTTTACTAAAACAGTTCGTGCAAATGATAGTAAGGCAAACTGGAAAGTAATTCGTTATGCAGACGTTCTATTAATGTATGCAGAGGCCTTAAATGAAAATGGAAAAACAGCGCTTGCGCTTGAAAATCTAAACAAGGTGCATATACGCGCAGGATTAGCGCCACTTGTTAATCTCACCCAGGCAAGCCTGCGTGAAGCCGTATACCTGGAACGAAGGCTGGAACTATATCTTGAAGGGCATCGCTGGTTCGACCTGGTAAGAACGGACCGGGCACTCGCTGTAATGCAATCTAAAGGAATGAAACCCCATATGATCGTTTTTCCTATTCCGCTTGCCCAGGTACAAATCGTTAATGATCCGGCTGTGTTACCGCAGAATCCAGGATACAATTAATGCGTGTTTTAGCCACAAATAAATAAAGATATTTTTTATTAAAAATTAAACGAGCGCTTATGTCCATAGATCAAGAAAATAATTCTTTGCTGGGTGGCAAATTACCCCGGCGCCATTTTCTCCAATACAGCACCGTTATTGCTGGCGGACTGATCATCTCTCCTATTTTAACCAGGGCAGGAATTGTAGAAAACGGCAAATCAGTCAAGCCGTTATTCTGGTACCAAAGACCATTGCGCATAATGCACACCGTATTGCGTGAAACGGATGCTAAAAATTATAATGCAAATGCTGTAGTTGCCTATATGCAGAAGGATGGATGCAATACTCTCTGTGTAAACGCCGGTGGCATTGTTGATTTTTTCCAGAATCCTCTCCAGGCTGCCAATGTCAACCAGTTCATGGGTAAAAGGGATATCCTGAAAGAAATAACAACCGCTTGTAAAAATGCAGGGATAAAAGTTATTGCAAGAATTGACTTTAGAGGAGTGGAAGAACATATCTATAAAAAATTCCCGGATTGGTTTAAGAAAGATGCGGATCAAAACCCTGTTAAAACAAATTACACTCACCCGGTATTATATGAATCGTGCTACTCCGGTCATTACCGCAATGAATATGCAAACGAGTTCGTAAGTTACGTGCTGAAAAATTATGCAGTGGATGGCATTTGGCACAATGCGCCCGGCTTTAACGGGGTTTGTTATTGTGCGAGTTGCCAGGCAGCCTATAAGGCTTTTTCAGGAAAAGCCATTCCCATATTAAAATCAAACGCAGGTGCAGAACTGGATGAATATATGCTTTGGAAAGTTAAGGCGGCCGACCAATACATGGATAAGATCAAGAAAACGGTAAAGTCATTTGGTGATGATAAAGTATATACCGCCGAGGTATTTAGTATTTATGATGTGGAACAACGGCTGAACTCAGGTGTGGACCTCGACAGTGCCCGCAATCATTTCGATATCCTTGTAAGTGTGGCTTTCCTCACCCAGAATGGACGCAAGGAAAACATCCCCTATGAAGATTTGAATTATGGAAGTACCATCATCAAATTTTTAAAATCCATGTCGCCTGACCGGGAAGCGGTTGTTATGTATGGTGGCAATGGCACCACGCATCGGTTGGTTATCGATCCGCCGGTTGATCTGAAGATATGGTTATGGGAAATATTATCAGCAGGCGGCCGATTCTGGAACTGTTATTTTTCCAATGTGCCCACGCTTACGAATGACAACCGGAATGCTTATAATGAAAGCGATGCCTACCAGTTTGTAAAAGCAAATGAGAAAATCCTGGAGCAGCATATCCCAGTTGCGAATATCGGTATCTATTATTCGCGTCCTACGCGTGCTGCATACCGGGAGCCCGTGATGGAAGGTGATCGTTTTGGTGCATCTATCAGGGGGGTGGAATCCATCATGATGGAAAACCATATTCCGCATGATTTTATCCTGGAAGACCAGGTAAGTAAGGAAAGGCTGGCCAAATACAAACTGGTGATCTTACCAAATGTGCGTTGCATGTCTGACAAAGAAATTGAAGTGTTGAAAGAATATGTGCATGGTGGAGGTAATATTATCGCCACCTATGTTACCAGCCTGTATGATACCGATGGTAAAGAACGTTCCGACTATGGCCTAAACGAATTATTTGGCGTACATTATGCCGGCAAAAGAGAAAATACCCGAACTGATAATTACCAGTATATCTTAAATAAAAAACATCGTTTAGTGGAAGCCGATAGTGCGCAGACGGAATTGTTATTCAATGCAGGTTATACCGCATTATGTAAACCGACAAAAGATGCGAACGTTATCTGCACCTGGGTACCCACCATTCAAAATCAACCACCCGATAAATCCTGGGTAGAAAAATTCTCTACAGAATTTCCTACCGTCGTTGAAAATAAGTATGGTAATGGCCGGGTTATTTATTTTTCCAATCAGCCTGATGATTTGAGTTACGTGGTGGGCCATCCTGATCCGCGAAACCTTATTCTACGCAGCATCAGGTACCTGGCCGGAAGTACCATTCCAATTGAAAGCAATGCCCCTCCAAGTGTACATATCGGGCTTACAAAATCTTTAATTGTACCGGGACAATATATTCTATCCCTGGTAAACACCACGTCAGGGCCTGTTCGGCCAATTCGTGAACTGGTACCTGTTCGTGATATACATATAAAGTTAAAGCTGGATGGCAAGTCGGTAAGAAGTAATAAAGTCTTACGTTCGCAGGGCGATTGCCAGGTTAAAACCAGTGGGCAATCTGTTGATATTAATCTCGCTAAATTAGTAGA
>JBDSBP010000628.1:0-2695 GCA_039921525.1 Chitinophagaceae bacterium
CACCTGCAACTTCACCCTGAATGTGGTATCGCATGTCCAAAGATAAAATACTATTCTCCTCCGCGCAGCATTCAATATGCAGGAACGGTGGGCCTGCATCCCTTAACCAGCAGGAGTTATAACATTGGATACATGCAAGCCGATAGTGGACAATTCAATGACACACGCAAAACAGATCAACCCAATGGTGCGGCCATGATGATCCCCATGCGCCTGCTAAAAGAAGTTGGCCTGATGAGTGAATTGTTTTTTTTGTACTACGAAGAATTAGACTGGGCAGCCAGGTTCAAAAAGTGCGGTTATGAAATTCATTACGTAGGAACTACCGAAGTATTTCATAAGGAATCTGCTTCTACGGGAATAAATTCGCCTTTTAAAACATTTTATTTATACAGGAACAGGTTATTATATATACGCAGAAATTACAAAGGGTTAAGACTGTTCATTGCAAGCACCTTCTTTAAATTTATTTCAACACCCGTTCATATTATCAGGCATGCTTTAAAAAATGAATGGGGACATAGTAAATCAATATGGAAGGCACTGGTATGGAATTTTAATAATAAACCATTTAAAGAACCTGCTATTAATTCCTCGTCATTAATTAAGAAAATAAAGCTTGATTTTTAAAGCACTATTATGTTAACTAACACCGGTTTAATAATACAATACTGTATCCTGGCGATCTTTACCATACAGGTAGGGTATTTGTTGTTCTTTTCACTGGCAGGTAAAATTGTACAGCGAAAAACTATTCCCAATGCAACAACCCTCAGGCGTATCCGAATTTTTATCCCTGGTTATAAAGAAGACGCTGTAATTATTGCCACTGCCAAAAATGCCATCAGCCAGAACTATCCAAAAGATCTTTTTGAAGTAGTAATTATTGCGGATTCATTCAGCGAGGCAACGCTCAACACATTAAGTAATTTGCCCATCAGGCTGGTGGAAGTAAGCTTTGATAAAAGTACCAAAGGGAAGGCACTCCAGAAAGGCATCGCGGCAACCATACACCACCCTGTGGATATTGTTTTGATTCTCGATGCCGACAATCATATGTCACCAAATTTTTTACACAAGGTAAATGATGCGTTTGAGCAGGGTTATGATGTTGTACAGGGGCATCGCACAGCTAAAAATTTTCATACATCTTTTGCTTTCCTGGATGCCTGCACAGAAGAAATTAACAATCATATTTTTCGTCGGGGGCATATTGCCGTTGGTTTACCCTCAGCCCTGATTGGAAGTGGCATGGCATTCGACTGGAAGTTGTTTGTATCATTGATTCAGGATATTGGGGAAACAACAGGTGAAGACAAGGAACTTGAATTTAGAATTATGCGCTTGCGAAAAAAAGTCGCCTTTTTGGATGACGCTTATGTTTTAGATGAAAAGGTTTCAAAAAGTGATGTATTCAGCAATCAAAGAAGCAGGTGGATGGCAACACAACTGGAGTTTTTTCAAAAATATTTTAAAGAAGGGTGGATAGAACTGTTTAGGGGTAATATCGCTTTTTTTAACAAGGTTTTCCAGACCTTTTTATTCCCAAGAGTGATGCTCATGGCTGCACTGTTATTATGGCTGGGTTGGGTACTTATTTTTTCACAACAGTTTTTATGGTTTAGCGTCGGCATTTTTATTGCTTTGGCAGCAAGCTTGCTTATGGGTATCCCGGCAACATGGTTTAACAGGAAGTTGCTGGCAGCACTGTTGCAAATACCGGGTGCACTCTTCTCTATGTTGTCCGCTATGACCCATATGGGTAAGGCACGTAAAGAATTTATACATACGCCCCATGGCGAAACAGAAATAAAAATTTAATTAACATGCCCTGGAATATAATTATAGTGCCGGTACTCCTCTGCCTGTTTTGGGGATTTAAACAAGGCTTAAAAACTAAAGCTAACTTGGTGTTTAAACGACCGGAAAAATTTTAATCGTCAAAACCAATGTTTTGTTAAGAGTGAGATAACGAATTCATTGCTATCAGGCATCAGGCCATTGGCTATTAGCTTTCAGCAGGTCAATCTATGATATATTTCCTCCTGGTAGCCGATTGCTGATGGCTGATAGCCAAAGTGTCAAATGATGGCTTACTTAACGCTCGCTTAACTGGTAACAATTATATATGCTTACTAAAAATGATTTTGAAAAATTACCCGTTTTTATCAGTTCTATGTCGCGATGGGATGGTGACATTTCTTCCGCTTCCCTGGCTTTGGCAAAGGTATTAAGCCGTACCAATCTGGTCTTTTATATAGATTATCCGTATTCCTGGGCAGATGTATGGCGCGAAAGAAACTATCCGGGTGTAAAAAGGCGAATGCCTGCCTTATTATACGGGAAAGACTATCTTGTACATGTAACCGGCCAACCTGTAAATTTATTAGGAGCAACACCCAAACCCGTATTACCTATCTTCTCTTTACCTTCCGGTTCTTTATATAACATCGCAGCTTCTTATAACAACCACCGGTTAGCAGCTTTGGTAAAACGAACGATTAAAGACAAAAAAATCAGCAACTATATATTTATAAATTCTTTTAATCCTACTTATTTATCAAAAATACAACAATACTTACAGCCTGCACTCAGCGTGTATCATAGTCGGGACGCCGTAGAAGAAGTCAAGGGCCACGGCCTGCAAAAAGAAAACGAATGTGTACAGCATTACGATTTGGTAATGGCTACTTCA
>JBDSBP010000629.1:0-7032 GCA_039921525.1 Chitinophagaceae bacterium
TGAAGACCTGTCAGGTCCTGAAGACCTTACAGGTCAAACCCTTTTTTTAGACAGCCCAATTCTTAATTCAACCACAAATATTTCACGCGAAAAATCCACAAATAAACCATTGATATGATTTTTCTCCACAATAATGCCCGGAACGGAACACCCAGTAACGATGCCCTTCTTCATCTTCAACAGCGTAATAATCGCGGTGCTCTCCTTCTTCCAGCCACCACTCCCGTTCAATTCGCTCGGGCCCATCTGCTTTTTTAATAATATGCAAGGTGCCTTTATAACGAAACAACATGGGAGGATAATCAGGTATGGGAGCAGTCACCTCAATAGGTTCCGGTTTTGGTAAAAGTTGCATTGGCCTGGGCCTGTCCGCCCTCCATTCAGCTGCTGTGATCTCATTAAGAGAAACAGTAGCTTTTATTGACCGCTCCGGCCAGTGATGTTCATCAGGGATATAACGATGAATGGTATGCGCACCCAATCTAATGGCCAGGCGATCGATCAGTTCTGCTAACCGGGTATCTTCCAGTCCACCTGTCCCCTCCCATAACTTTTCCTGTGATGGCGGCAGGTCTTCTACTTTCGGCGCTTCCAATACGAATAGCTCGATGCCCAGCGCGGGTTCAATGGTGCAAAGTTTAATTTCAAACAATTTAAAAAGATGTTTGATATTATGTGAAGGTCGAATGGTTTCAATGCCAATCTCCTCTATTTTGCCATCTATACGGTAACCCTTAAACGAAGCTTTGCGGAGGCCCTTTTGTTCCTGTTGTAATCGAAGGCATAAGGATTCCAATAATCTTTGCAGGGCAATCTCAATGCCAGTAGCTGATACAATCGGTTCAAGGCAGGGTAATCTCTCCTGGTAAGGTTCAATTAACTGCACCGGTACTATCATTTCTTCTAGCTGCCCAAGGGACTGATCCAATCTTTGTAACAAAGGCTGTCCAAAACGCTTGCGCAACGCAGATCTCGGTATGGCCATAAAATCTTTGACCTGGCGTAGTCCTAATTTTTGCAAACGTTCTACAATTCCCTGTTCCAAACGAAGCGATGCTGGAGGCAATGGTAACATAGCTTCCGTATGCAACCCGATTCCAATGATGGATGATCGCTGGGCAAACCGTGCCAGGGCCCAGGCGGCGCCGATAGTATCCGCCATTGCTGCCCGTACACCATAACCACATGTCTTTAATCGGGTGATGATTTCCGTTAGATAAGGTTTATCGCCGCCCCAAAGGTGCGCACAACCTGTTACGTTAAGGATAATGCCATCAGGTGGGTCAATGGCTGCAACAGGTGTATAGCGAATGCACCAGGTAGCAAATTCGGTAAGTAGTGTTGTAGAGAGTTCGGCCTTGTCATCAAGAACCTGTATGCCTGGAATGAAGGCCCTGGCGTCTGCCAGCACCATGCCTGGCTGAACTCCCTGTGCCTGGGCCAGTGCATTGGCTTCTGTAATAATCATTCTACCATGTATAGCAGTAGTTAAAACAAAAGGCATATTGCCAAGATCAGGCTGCCGGAGAGTGAACCAGTCCGTGTTAAGATGACGGAACCAGATGGAGACAAAACGTTTTTGCATATCAGCCCGTTTTCTTTTGTTGTTTATGGAAGATAGCCGCGATGGGGGAAACATGCCTGAATTTATCGTTTCTCCACTCAACCTGCCAGCTTCCCGGTTTGCCATTACGGACTTTCAACAACTCCACTTTCCAGCGGGGAAATCCAATGCCGGGTAGATTATCTTCCGTTTCACTGGGTATGGGTGTGATCATCCAACGTGAAACGCATGCGGTAGTGTTGAGATTACGGGGATTGGGTCGAAGGATAAATCCTGTCACCTGGCTTTCTTCAACTGCTAACTGGAGCCTCCTGGAAACCGTAAAGTTGAGATCCCGTATCTCTCCCACAACAGCCGTAAGGGCGCCGCATTTCAATGCTTCTTCCATGGCCCAGGTACCATCCCTTTCTTTTTCAAGATCCACAAATATTATCCTGTCAGGCTCAATGCCAAAGCTTTTCAATGCCGGCGGAAACAGCGTCCTGGCAGAACTGATCCAGGCAGTTACCCCCTTGTTTTTCATAAGATGGGCCAGCAATCCTGCCATAAATCCGCTCGAAGATGCTCCATTTTCTGATCCGGAACATAAAAATTCATGAACAGCTCCCAAAGGGAATGTTTTATTAGGAAATGCATCATCTATTTGCCCCCATCCTATGTTAATATCATTACCAGCCGATATGTGTTTAAACCCCTGGAGAAGAAGAATATCCTTTTTCAGTTGAGAGATAATATTTGTGTTTTTACCGGTCATGTAGGGAGATGCTGATCAACTTTTTTATAAAGACAAAATGTTTAGCAATATTACTAAATAATTTAGTAGTATCATTTTTATTTATTCCGGATATGCACTGACTGGAAGATCATCATTATATATTTGCTTTCAAATCGTTTGCTTTTTTATTGCTGGTATTTCGGGTTCGTTGCCGACTAGTTTTTAGTAAGCTCCATTGCGACAATCTGCCAATCGATCATTATTCATCAACGGGTTTTAATTGTTCCCAAATCACAGTACACCAATCAATCATCAAATCACCGTTCAAACAATAGAACTACGTACATTTACCCAATATTTCAGTCAATTAAAAATATGTCAAACAGTTCTCCCGGACTTCTATTCCGCCAGGCAATTCAAAAAGAAAGGCCCTTGCAGATTGTAGGAACTATTAACGCCAATCATGCCTTGTTAGCAACGCAGGCTGGCTTTAATGCTATTTATTTATCAGGCGGTGGCGTGGCTGCCGGCTCACTGGGCATACCTGATCTCGGTATCACCACGCTGGAAGATGTGCTTATCGATATAATTCGGATAACAAATATTACTGACACTACATTATTAGTAGATGTAGATACCGGGTTTGGCCCTTCGGCATTTAATGTGGCACGAACAGTAAAATCACTTATCAAAGCCGGTGCCGCTGCTTTACATATTGAAGACCAGGTGGGAGCCAAACGATGTGGCCACCGTCCCGGCAAGGAAGTGGTTAGTAAAGAAGAAATGACAGACCGGATAATGGCCGCCGTTGATGCCCGTACAGATCCACATTTTGTAATAGGAGCAAGAACCGATGCTTTTGCTAAGGAGGGTCTCGAAAGAACATTGGATCGTGCAGTAGCCTATAAAGAGGCGGGAGCTGATTTTATTTTTGCCGAAGCAGTAAGTGATATAAGCATGTACCAGAAATTCGTTGATGCAACAGGCATCCCTGTATTGGCCAATATTACAGAGTTTGGGATGATCCCGTTGTACACGATGGAAGAATTGGGTAATGCGGGGGTGGGATTGGTTTTATATCCTTTATCAGCATTTCGCGCCGCCAATAAAGCAGCACTGAATGTTTACATCCATATTCGCAAAGACGGTACACAGGCAAATGTTATCGATACGATGCAAACACGTAAAGAACTTTACGAAAGTATTGGCTATAACGAATACGAACAGAAATTAGATAATCTTTTTAAAAATAATAAGGATGTCCAACCATAACGAACCAATAGCTTTCAAGCCAAAAAAAAGTGTGGCCCTTTCCGGCGTGGAGGCCGGCAATACTGCGCTAAGCAGCGTGGGTAAAACTGGTAATGATTTGCATTACCGCGGATATGATATTCTTGAACTGGCTGAAGGCGCGGAATTTGAAGAAGTAGCCTATCTTCTTATTTACGGTTCATTACCAACTAAACCACAACTGAAATATTATAAAAATAAATTAAAGTCGCTTCGCGGAATACCTAATTCTTTAAAACTTGTTCTTCAGCAGATTCCTGCATCGGCGCATCCTATGGATATTATGCGTTCTGCCAGTTCAGTATTGGGAAGTATCCTGCCGGAAAAAGAGGATCATAGTGTTTCCGGCGCCAGGGAAATTGCAGATAAGCTTTTAGCTTCCTTCAGTTCAGTGTTATTATATTGGTATCATTTTTCACATAACGGGAAATCAATAGAAGTAGAAACCGATGATGATTCAATAGGCGCGCATTTTTTGCATTTATTACATGGTGAGCCGCCACCTCTATCATGGCAAGAGGCCATGCAGGTTTCACTGAATCTATATGCAGAACATGAGTTCAATGCCTCTACTTTTACCGGGCGGGTGATAGCGGGTACGGGTTCGGATATCTATTCAGGGATAACAGGAGCGATTGGTGCGCTGAGAGGCCCCAAACATGGAGGCGCAAACGAAGTTGCATATTATATCCAGAGCCGGTATAATTCAACGGATGAAGCGGAGAAAGATATTCGCAGCCGTTTAGAAAAGAAAGAAGTCATTATTGGTTTCGGCCACCCGGTGTATACCATTTCAGATCCTCGTAATATAGTGATAAAAAATGTGGCCAAAAAATTATCGGAAGAAGCCGGCGATATGCTTTTGTTTGATATTGCCGAACGCCTGGAGACATTGATGTGGAATGAAAAAAAGATGTTCCCAAACCTCGATTGGTTCTCGGCGGTTTCGTATCACCTGATGGGTATTCCCACGGAGTTATTTACGCCCCTTTTTGTAATAGCCCGGGTTACCGGTTGGAGTGCGCATATTATTGAACAACGACAGGATGGAAAAATAATTCGACCAGGTGCTAATTATATAGGACCGGAAAACAGGGCATTTGTTCCCATTGATAAAAGATAAATAAATATGTCATCACACATCTCGAATGTCAGACCTCAACCAGATAAAGTTTTAACGGATATAGTTAATTACGTATTCCATTATGAAATTAAAAATGAACTGGCATGGCAAACAGCGCAGTATTGTTTATTAGATACATTGGGATGTGGCCTTGAAGCGCTTACTTATCCTGCATGTACAAAATTGTTAGGTCCTGTAGTGCAAGGCACGGTAGTGCCTGATGGTGCGAAAGTTCCCGGTACGCAGTTTCAGCTTGATCCTATACAAGCGGCATTTAATATTGGTACTATTATTCGCTGGCTTGATTTTAACGATACCTGGCTGGCAGCAGAGTGGGGGCATCCTTCAGACAACCTGGGTGGTATTCTTGCAACTGCTGACTGGTTATCAAGGACAGCTATTACACGTGCTAAGCAACCTTTAATAATGAAAGATGTTTTAGAAGCGATGATAAAGGCACATGAGATCCAGGGAGTATTAGCTCTGGAAAATTCATTTAATAAAATTGGATTGGATCATGTGATATTGGTAAAAGTAGCTTCCACTGCTGTTGTTGGAAAATTAATCGGCTTAACGGAAGAAGAATTAATCAACGCGGTATCATTAGCTTTTGTTGACGGACAATCATTACGCACCTACCGTCACTCACCCAATACCGGGAGCAGGAAATCGTGGGCAGCGGGCGATGCCACTTCGCGGGCGGTACGGTTGGCGTTGATTGCAAAAACAGGGGAGATGGGATATCCTTCCGTGCTTACTGCCAAAATATGGGGATTTTATGATGTGTCATTTAAAGGAAATGAATTTAAGTTTCAACGGGAATATGGTTCTTATGTAATGGAAAACGTATTGTTTAAAATATCTTTTCCCGCGGAGTTTCATGCGCAAACAGCTGTGGAAGCCGCTGTAACATTACATCATCATTTAAATAAAATGGGTAAGGATGTGGGGGATATAAAATCCGTCATCATAAGAACCCATGAAGCTGTTATACGTATTATAGATAAAAAAGGCCCGTTGAATAATCCGGCAGACAGGGATCATTGCATACAATACATGGTTGCCGTTCCACTTATCTGGGGAAGGCTTACTGCTGCAGACTATGAAGATACTGTCGCTGCAGATTATCGTATTGATACCCTTCGTGATAAAATAGAATGTGTGGAAGATCCGCAATTCACCAAAGATTATCTGGATCCTGAAAAACGTTCTATTAGTAATGCCTTAACGATTACTTTATATGATGGAACGGTGTTAAAAGAAGTGATCGTTGAATATCCCATTGGTCATAAACGTAGGAGAGAAAAAGGAATACCTGAATTAATAAATAAATTCAAAATAAACCTCGCCCGTAAGTTTCCGGAAAAACAACAACAGCAAATTTTAGATGTATCACTTGATTATCAAAAATTGTTGAATACACCGGTAAATGAGTTTGTTGATCTTATGGTGATATAAAAAAAGCATCTAAATTTTTTGAAATGACTTCCGAAGTCTCGAATTTCGGGGGTCTTACCGAGCATATGCAAACTTCGAAAGGCTCAACCAGAGGATAGACACTTTATGAAAGACTTTCGAAGTCTATACCTTTAGTGCAAAATGTATCCATTTAAGACTTCGGAAGTCAGGTTCTCGTATCTGCCTGACTTCCGAAGTCTCGAATTTCGGGGGTCTTACCGAGCATAGGCAGACTTCGAAAATCTCACCTCACTGCATAAGTTTGTTTCCATGCTTAGTGACGAAGAACTGCAACGGAGTGAACTGTCGATAAGTAAAGCGTTGGAAAAAAGAGAAAGAAAACAAGCAGAACGATTAAAAGCAAAAGTCATTGACATAAGAACGGAGCAAGCTGTTCACCCCTCGCTGCTTTAGGTTCAGGCGCTTTTCGCATTCTGCGAGGGCCGCGGTTTCCAGAATTGCGGTAGCAGTTCCATTAATTTATCTTCCGGCTGATCTGTGATCCTGTGCAGCACATCTTCGAGCCATTTGGCAGGATCTATTTTGTGAGGTTTGCAGGTGGCCACGAAGCTGTAGATGATGGCTGCAAGTTCTCCGCCACGGTGTGAGCCGGCGAATAAGTGGTTGTGCCGACCTATTTTATGTAAAGCTTTACATAAAATAGGATATGCAAAGTAAAAGATTATGTAAAGTGCTGTCCTATAGAAGCCTGGTATTCAAGATTAATTATGCATGATTTCATTAATTTACTTTGCATAATATTTATAGTTATTTGTAACTACTCAGTACTCTTTATTGTAGACAGAGATGAACGACCGATAGCTCGGGCGAATGAACTAATGTTTAGAAAGTAAAAATATATAGATTTCCAGTTATGGAATT
>JBDSBP010000630.1:0-9531 GCA_039921525.1 Chitinophagaceae bacterium
AATCATAAACTGTCGGTTATTTTAGCTATCAGCTATCAGCAGTCAGCTATCAGGAAATCAATGCTAGAATTAGTTTCCTCCTGATAGCTGATAGCTGAAGGCTGATAGCCAAAGCGTCATTTTAGAGATGACATAACACTAGAATAACTGCATATGGCAAAATTCTCCAGTTTTAAATTAAAGCAAAAATTATCATCCATCGCCGTTTGTAAGGATGCGTTTTGCGGAATAGGCGATAAGTCAATTGCCTGAATTTTAATTCTTATTGATGTCAGGGTCTAACTACAGTGACCGCTAAAGTGTTTGGTTTTGGGCAGGTGGGATTATTATTCCGTTTAATCAAAAACAAAGCTGAATTAAATGTAAAGGTTCATTGTTTATTTTTACTTTTCGGTTTGATGACATCGTTGTACGCCGAAAGAAGAGCTTCCAATATAAATTCTTTCGGCACTTTATTCAGTTCAAAAGTGGTAGCTCCTTTTTCACCCCATTTGTTTGGCACCGGATAAATGTACTTAGCATCCATTTTACAGAAGACGGTTTGCTCTTCAGGGGTCAGGAATATGTTTGCAGTATTATCTTTGGCTAAATAAGTAGCAAACATTCTTTTACCGATCACACTAAAGCCCGTTCTTTCGAAATGTGGCTTTTGTATTGCGCCGGTAAAGGAAAGAGCCATGTCCATAAATGTTTCTTCAGTGGTCATGTGTTACTTTATTGAAGACTTTTTTGGATTTAATGAAGTCTTCTTTAATTTTTGTAAAAATTAGTTTTTGAATCATCTTGAATTTAGTTGTTTTATCATTAGCGTTTTGAAATTAATACCAGGGTTTCAAAGTTATGAAAAGGTTGTCAAAGGAATATGCTAAACGATGTCAGTTATCATTATCATTTCCCCTTGAACATTTTTATCAATCCTAAGTTCTTCCCGTTTTTTATTAACGGGATCAATGATATATTTTTTGATGACTTCCGTTTTTAACAGTTGATCTTTCCCGTTATATCCAAGGGTTTGCAATACCCAATGAAATGATTTCTGCAGGTCAACAAGCATGGCAAAGGGGCGTGGATCAATACTGGTATCGATTATAGGGATATACGGAATCTTGAAATGTTTAACGGTAGCTTCTAGTTCCAGTGGGCTTGATTTTGGACTGGTGAGATCTGCAATTACAAACATACTTATTCCGGCCAGCGTTTGTACCGTTTCTGTATAGTCCTTATCGGTGGGCCTGTCAAAATCAAATACGATCGGTAAAAGGTCAAAAAGACGCAATTTTTCTCTTAGGCCGTCGAGCACCGCCTTTCTTTCAGGGTCTGAGAATCTTCCTAATATCAACACTCCTTTTGAAGTAATCGTGTTTAAAATATTGCGAATATTTTTATTATTCAGTATCAGGTAAATGAACTGGGCCACCGCCAGGTTATCAACCGTCATGACGGGTTCCGCATCCATTGAAATAACCAGGTCCTTTTGTATAGTATTTTCTAATTTCAGGTTCCAGGCAGAAATGCCGTACACTTTGCAACCCGTGATAGTAGCTTCAGAGAAATCAGTTTCTACCAAATTGGCCCTGGTCAGGTTCGCATTCGTCAGGTTCGCACCCTTTAGGTTGGCATTGTCCAGGATGGAATCAGTTAGATCAGCGCCACTTAAATCAGCGCCCTCCAGGTTGGCGTTTGTAAGGTTAACACCCCTGAGGTTGAGATTAGCCAGATTTGCACCGGTCAGGTTGGCGTTAATCAGGTTGGCACCGATCAGATTCGGATTAACGAGAATGGCTGCTGCCAGGTTTGTACCTGTTAAGTCAGCGCCCCTCAGGTCCGTATTGATCAGTTTGGCGCCGTTCAGATTTGTATTACCCATGTTGGCTCCACGGAGGCAACAAGGTTGATAGCCATCAGTACTGTCCGTGCCGCCCAGGTTGGCATTAGTCAGGTTGGCATTTGCCAGGTTCGCATTGGTTAGATTGGCTTTGGTAAGATCGGCGTTTGTGAGATCGGCACCACTAAAATTAAGATTGCTTAGTCTGGTGCCGGCCAGGTTGGCGTTTGTAAGATTGGCGCCGCTGAAATTCGTGTCTTCCAAAAAAGTGTTGGTAAAATTTACGTTTGTTAAATTAGCACCACTTAGATCTGTTTTATTCAGTTTCGCGCAATCCAGCTTGGCGTTGATCATGCTGGCTCCGCGGAAGAGGCAGGGTTGGTAGCCATCATTAACAGAGTAGGAGAAGCCCAGGTTAGCGCTTGTGAGGATAGCATTATCCAGGTTTGCATTAAGGAATACTGCTGCGTTCAGGTTGGCCCCCCAGAGATCGGCACCTTGAAGGTTGGTGCCTATCAGGTAGCTGTTTACATAACCATCCCGGTCATCCTTGCCACTCAGATTGATCAAACTCATTCTTGCATTTGACAGGTCGAAACCGCTCAAATCAGCACAAGCGAGGTTGGCAGACCCCAGGTCAATTTCAATTCCTGGATTACCAGCTCTCCATTCGTTCCATTCCTTCTCTCCTTTTTTAAGTATTTCTGCATATTTAGTATTTCCCATAATTTATATTTCAACCAGGTTTTAAAATCGTTAATCAATAAGCCGGTGATTTTATCAATGCAATGAGAACAGTCACTCATATAAATTATCTGGGTTCATTAATGCGTCTCTGATCAAGTTCTTTTGCAGACGTTATTATAGCTAATCGTACTAAAGGACCTATGTTAATTCTCAATAAGCTCAAAAACTTAAAAACAGAATTAGATAATTCATAAATCAGCAGCTACCAAAGTTGTTCACTACCAATTAAAGCAATGCTCCTGTCAGTCCCAGCATGCTGGTAACAAATGGGATGGCATGAAAATTCATGTTAAGTTAACCTTTATGAACTATCTCCTATTTCGTTTAATTGTGATAAAAATAAAACTACCCGTTGAAGTTTACATAAGTAAGGGTATGCTATACCAAAATACAGATTTTGTTGATAATTTACAAATTACACATCGGTGGCCAGGGGTGATTATTTTGAAGCGAGCTTATGATGTTTAATCGTTGGATTTTTTGCAACGAATTGATCTCTCTTATAGAATATACTTTCCGTTGATGTTTTGAAGTCGTACCATTTCCCGACAACATTTTGGACCGGGGCGTTTGCAGGGGCAGGGCTTGTCCCAGCCCTGCATGCGAAACTGCCAGAATATTATCGGGAACTTCAACAAAATGCTACATGTATCCGGTGTAACAGGGCGGGGGGCAAGCCCTGCCCCTACAAACGCCGAGACTTTTTTTTAGTCGCCCCTTTTGAAGCTAAACGACATCGTATCGTAATTCGTAATTCGTAATTGAAAAAAATGACAGACAAAATAAGTAACATCATCCGTTCATCCATTCAGGTGAAAACTTCGTTGCTCAATGATCCTGACATATTATTGAAAATGGAGAATGTAGTTTCAGTATTGGTAAAGGCCTTTAAAAATGGTAACCGTGTTTTCTTCTGCGGCAACGGGGGCAGCGCAGCCGATGCTCAGCACCTGGCTGCCGAATTGAGCGGACGTTTTTATACTGACAGGGAAGCGCTTCCCGCGGAAGCATTGCATTGCAACACATCTTATTTAACAGCCGTGGCAAATGATTATAGCTTTGATGTTATTTACGCAAGGTTAATAAAGGGCATCACTATTAAAGGAGATGTGTTATTAGGATTATCCACTTCGGGTAATTCATCCAATATTGTTAAAGCTTTTGAAATGGCAAGGGAGAAAGAGGTTATTACAATAGGATTTACGGGCGATGCAGGTGGAGCTTTGAAAAAACTTAGTGATTATTTATTTAACGTGCCCAGTACAGATACTCCGCGCATCCAGGAATCACACATCATGATAGGACATATTATTTGCCAGCTCGTAGAGGAACAGTATTTTGCTTAAACGCATGAAGCTTGCATATAAGTCCGTTTAAATTTGAAAACTAACTCACAAGTTTTGGCTAATCATTTAAAACAATGATCAAAGAAGCAATTATTCTTGCAGGCGGCCTGGGAACCAGGCTTCGCGAAGCGGTACCCGATCTTCCTAAATGCATGGCACCTGTTTTAGCGAAACCATTTATTGGCTACCTGATTGATTATCTCCTGCAACAGGGCATAGAAAAATTTATATTTTCATTAGGGTATAAGTCAAATATAATTAAACAATACCTGCAAACGCAATATGCAGATTATGCCATCACTTACAGCATAGAAGAAGAACCTATCGGAACAGGCGGTGCCGTTCGTTTGGCTTGCAAAAAAGCTTCTGAAAAAACAGTGTTGGTTTTAAACGGCGATACTTTTTTTAAAGTAGACCTGCAAAAGCTGGCTTCCTTTCATGACTTGTGCGGTGCACACTGTACCCTATCGTTAAAGCCTATGCGCAATTTTAGCCGGTATGGTTTGGTAGAACTGAATATAGACTATTCTATCAAGAGCTTTAAAGAGAACCAATATTATGAGGAGGGTTTGATCAACGGCGGCGTTTATGCATTGCATGCAGAAAAATTTTTGCAGGAAGAATTGCCTGATAAATTTTCCTTTGAAAAAAACTACCTGGAAAAATTTGCTGGTTCAAGAAGGTTTTATGGAATTATCCAGGACGATTATTTTATTGATATCGGAATACCAGAAGACTTTGAACGGGCGCAAACCGAGTTGATAATAAACATTTCCACAAATGCTTGATCTGAAAAAAATTGATAACAGCTGGACTTTATTCCTCGACCGAGATGGCGTTATTAACGAGGAAAAACATATGGATTACGTGTACAACTATACGGAATTCAAATTCTATCCAGGTACATTGGAAGCGCTAAAAAAGTTATCCGGCATTTTTGGCCGGTTGATTATCGTTACTAATCAGCGTGGAGTGGAAAAAAAATTAATGACTGAAATATCGCTTCTGGAATTGCATAAAAAAATGCAGCGGGAGATAGAGGCTAACGGCGGTAAAATCGATGCTATATTTTATTGTACTTCGCTGGATGATAACCATCCGAACAGGAAACCTCAGCCTGGTATGGCTTATCTTGCCAAAGAGCGTTATCCGGAAATTGAATTTTCGAAGTCTGTTATCGTAGGCAATAAATTAAGCGATATGTTCTTTGGCAGAAACGCCGGCCTCTTTACGGTGTATGTAAAAACAACCCATCCGGATATCATGTTACCCAATCCTGCCATCGATCTTATCTATGACAATCTCGCTGATTTTTCGAATGAACTTCAATCAAAACTCACCCTAAATACAACTTAGATCACCAGTAAGAAGGCTATTCCTTTTAAGAACAGCCTTCTTATTTGTAAAATAACCATTAAAGGTGTCTTTCTCATATCTCACACCTCACACCTGATACCTCATACCGGATACCTCATACCTCACACCTATTAATTGGTCGCTATTTTTCCTGTTTCGATGTACTGTTTGAAATTCGATATATCTTTCTCAATCATTTTCTTAAATAAAGGATGAAGCAACCAGGCAAGTCCTCCGCCAATTTTGCCTGCAGGCGGTTTGTAAGTGATAACGACTTTTAACTCAGTTCCCTGGTGACCAAGTGCGTCTCTAAACTCTACTTTTCCAGCGTTTTCGATGGTTGCTCCCGGTAATGAATTCCAGGAGATTAATTCTCCTTCTTCTTCTTTTACTATTTCGGCTTCCCAGTGAATGCTGGTTACATTGCCCGGCACATTTACCTCCCAACGGGATTTTGTATCATCTATCTTGATCACACTTTTTAAATGGCTCATAAACAGGGGAAGATTATCCAGGCTACGCCAAAATTTATACACTTCATCTTTTGGCTTGTTGACAATCAACGTAGTTTGTATATTAACCGCTTCCGCTTTTGACGTGTACTTTTCCCTTTGTAACTGGCTATACACCGGGCAATGGCCTGATGCTCCCCGGTAAAGTAAATAACCACCCACAACTGTTCTAAACAAACTGACTTTTTTAATACCTCTTGAAATAAAGAGTAATCCTAAGGCAACGGAAGCAATCCTTTCTCTATTGCTTACATTAACAACCGTTGTTCCATAGTTTCGTATACGTTTCCCTACTGCTCCATTATTACTTGATTGCATAACTTATGTTTTGTTCTTAATTCCTAACTAAAATCGGGCTTCGTTTTATTAAAAGGTTACTTAGGTTTTTTAATTCACAAATATGTGATTACTAGTAATTTATAGCGATCTATTTATCTTAAGACCATGGTATCCAATGAAACTGGGGATTATGGGCTTCAATATATAGTAATTATGAGTAATTAAATACACAGGTTATTCTATTACGATTCCGTAACCTGGAAATACGAACCATCAAAAACTGTTAATTTTTTGTCATTTGACAGGTTGACAAAATTTTAGGTTTTATAGTTTCGTTAATCGCTCTATGCATGATGTAACTTCGCCAAATACATTTTTCATGAGTATACTAGTTAGAACTTTTTTATTATCCGTTTTTTTGATGATGATCTGTGCAGTATTGTTTGCTCAGAACTTGTCTGCTTTGGATAAAAAACTAATCAATAAAAAAGAAGACTCTCTCCAAATTTTTGCTGACAGTATGATTAATGGACTTTCACCAGCGAAAAGATTCCGCTCCGATAGCGTGTTTACGAAGATGCTGGTAAGGGCATTGCAGGTTAAAAATTCATTTTACTATCCCTTTGATTCTTTGAAAACAGTATCCAGGCTATACGCACCGGATAGCAGTTTCAGAATTTTTACCTGGCAACTAAAAAAGGATGATTACATGTTTATGCAAAAAGGCGCCATCCAGATGAGAACGCCGACGGGTGATTTAAAATTGATGAATTTGTTTGATGCGTCGATGTTTACTTCCAAACCGCTTGATTCCGTGAGGACGCGAAAAACCTGGATAGGCGCTATATATTATCGTATAATAGAAAAAACCTATAATGGCAAAAAGTATTATACCCTGTTAGGGTTTGACGATTTCACTGTTAGCAGTAGCCGAAAATGGATGGAAGTGCTTAGCTTTAATGACAATGATGAACCTGTTTTTGGAGGCCCTTTTATATCTTTTAAGGAAGACTCCACAAAAAAGGCTCCGCTCCAGCGTTTTAATATTGAATATAAAAAAGATGCCCGAACCACATTCAATTATGATCCGGAACTGGATATGATTGTTTATGATCACCTCATCTCAGAAACGGAAGAGCCGGAGAAAAAAGACACTTATATTCCCGATGGTGATTTTGAAGGTTTCAAATGGAGAAACGGGCAGTGGGTGCATGTAGACAAGGTCTTCAACTTTAGTCTAAAAGATGGGGAAGCCCCCATTGAACAAGCGCTGAGAGACAAAGAGGGGAAAATCAATGAGCAAAAGCTTATAGAGCAGTCTCAGAAAAATGAACAGATTGGAACTAAGCCAGCACCGGTAAAGAAGAAGAAATGAGATAGGCCATAGGCCATCAGCGGCCAGCAATTAATAATTAACAATTATTCGTCAGCTGTCCAGCTTTAGTACCGCAAGGAACGCTTCCTGCGGCACTTCCACGTTACCTATTTGCTTCATTCGCTTTTTACCTTCCTTCTGCTTTTCCAATAATTTACGCTTGCGGCTAATATCACCACCATAACATTTCGCCGTAACGTCTTTCCGGATGGCGCTTATATTTTCCCGGGCCACTATCTTCGCCCCGATGGCCGCCTGTATGGCAATTGCAAATTGTTGCCGGGGCAAAAGTTCCTTCAATTTTTCGCAAAGTTTTCTTCCAAATTCGTGTGAGCGTACCCGGTGGATCAGTGCACTTAATGCATCTACCTTTTCACCATTTAAAAGGATATCCATCTTGCAGATATCGCTATCCCGGTACCCTATCGGGTGATAATCAAAAGAGGCGTATCCCCTTGTCTGGCTTTTCAGCTTATCGTAAAAATCAAATACAATTTCCGTCAAAGGCAATTCAAAAATAAGCTCCACCCTTGTTGACGTTAAATAACTTTGGTTAAGAAGATTACCACGTTTACCCAGGCATAAGGTCATAATATTGCCAATATAATCCGGCTTGGTGATGATCTGCGCGTTGATATAAGGCTCCTCGATCTTTTCAATGCGGCTGGGATCCGGCATCTCAGTGGGATTATTAACGGTTATCTTTTCGCCTCTCGTAGTATAGGCAATAAAGCTTACGTTGGGACCCGTAGTAATTACTGTCTGATTAAATTCCCTTTCCAGTCGCTCCTGGATAATTTCCATATGCAGCATGCCCAGGAATCCGCAACGGAAGCCGAAGCCAAGTGCCTGCGAGGTTTCCAATTCATAAGTCAGGGAGGCATCATTCAACTGAAGCTTCTCCATGCAATCTCTTAACTCTTCAAATTCATCTGTGTTAACAGGGAATATGCCTGCAAAAACCATTGGCTTAACTTCCTGGAAACCCCTGATACCTTCGGTACATGGGTTTGCTACCAGGGTAATGGTATCCCCTACTTTTACTTCTTTGGCGTTTTTAATACCTGTGATAATATATCCCACATCACCGGTTTTAACTTCCGGTTTTGGCTCCATGGTCAATTTCAGGATGCCCACCTCCACCGCTTCATATTCGTTATCGGTAGAAACAAATTTAATTTTATCCCCTTTTTTAAGTTTGCCCTGTAATATCCGGTAATAAACGATGATTCCCCTGAACGGATTAAATACGCTGTCAAAAACCAGTGCCTGCAATGGAGCTTCCGGATCGCCTTTTGGTGCGGGAATTCTTTCTACAATAGCTTTTAAAACATCGTCTACCCCTATACCTGTTTTTCCGCTTGCCAGTATAATATCTTCTTCTTTACAACCTATCAGCTCAATGATCTGGTCTTTAACCTCCGGTATCATCGCCCCGTCCATATCAATCTTGTTAATAACCGGAATGATCTCCAGGTTATTCTCTATTGCCAGGTAAAGATTTGAAATGGTCTGCGCCTGAATTCCCTGCGAGGCATCTACCAGTAACAAAGCTCCTTCACACGCAGCCAGCGCCCTGCTTACTTCGTAGCTGAAATCGACGTGGCCAGGGGTATCGATCAGGTTAAGAATATAATCTACTCCGTCGCGGGTATAATTAATTTGAATGGCGTGGCTCTTGATGGTAATGCCTTTCTCTCTTTCGAGGTCCATATCATCCAGCACCTGCGCCTGCATGTCGCGTTCGGAGATAGTATGCGTAACTTCCAGTAAGCGGTCAGCCAGGGTACTTTTCCCGTGGTCGATATGAGCTATAATACAAAAATTTCTAATATTCTTCATTCAGGCTTGTTCCTTTATTTGCGGTGCAAAAGTAATGAAAAGGAATGAGCTATGAACTCTGTACTGACCCGCCATGAAGATTCCCCTGTTTTTCAGGTATCTTTAAAGGCTCCCCTTTAACAAGGGTGTACGACAAATATCCGTTTATAATTTAAGCAACTTAATTAATTCATTCCACCTGCCGCCATGATAGGCAGCTCTGAGGGACAAAATACTTTGTGCCCCTTCTATTGACCAACGTTGTCCTGA
>JBDSBP010000631.1:0-35846 GCA_039921525.1 Chitinophagaceae bacterium
TATCTTGTATTCAAGCTGTGAGCCAACCGTAATTTCCTGTGGCAAGAAGTTAACGGAACTGATGACGAGGACGGCATTCCTGGTTGCTTTAATGTTGAAGGTACCGTTAGCGTCTGTGCGCACCCCTTTTTTAGATCCCTTTATCGTTACGTTTGCATTAACTAACGGAACGTCATTTTTATCGGTAACGTTCCCCGTAATAGTTAAACTTTCCTGCGACAAAATGGTTGTACAGAAAAAAAGTAGTGCCGCAACAGTGAAACAAAATTTTTTAGATCTGAAGCATGCAAATAATTTCAGTATCATAGTGATAGAGTTTGATGTGTATGGGTTTAAAAGGGAACTAAATGAGTGTGATATTGTTGGGATAAACTATCTTAAATAAAAGCGGAATAAAATAACCGGGGCAGGGGCCGGAAAAGACCAGGTAACGTTTTGGCATATGGTAATCGATGTTATTGCGGCATGATAATAAGATACCAATCATCACAATTCATATAGAATGAATTTTCTAAGACAATATAAACAGATAAATCCATTATCTTAAATTAAGTACAATATAAATGTAATAACAGTAAATGGAAACGATGAAGGGATTATTAAGATTACCGTAACTCCGGCTTATGCTTAATCACTTCAGGCAACGGTCTGATTTTTATAGTTTGTTTATTAATCTTAAATTACTATCAAGACAGCTCTACCTTATATTCTTTATGCAAGAAAAGAACGATTCACTATGACAGAAGAAACACAAAACCTCGAATTAAGCGATGATGAAAAAAAATTATTCGAAGACCTCTTGTCAGAGGATGTAAACGAGTTCTCCGAATTTGGTCAGCAGCGACGGCAATTTCTAAAGCAAATCCTGGCAGCAGGTGGCGGAATAATGGCATTTCAAATGCTGGGCGGACAACAGGTTTTCGCAAACACTATTAGCGAACAGGATCTTAAGGAAATTCCGGACGCTACTATTGAAAACAGCGTCAGGGTAACTTTTAACGTAAACGGTTCAGAAAAAATATTGAATGTAGATTCAAGAATGACGTTGCTGGATACGCTTCGTGAAAGATTGAAATTAACAGGCTCTAAAAAGGGCTGCGATCATGGACAATGCGGAGCATGTACGGTGATTGTCGGGGGGAGACGTGTATTATCTTGTCTTACGCTTGCTGCCACCTGCGAAGGCAAAACGGTAACTACCATCGAAGGTGTGGCAAAAGGAGTTGATTTACATCCCATGCAGGCGGCATTCCTTAAGCACGATGGGTTTCAGTGCGGGTACTGCACTCCCGGGCAAATTTGTTCAGCAGTTGCCCTGATGAATGAGGCGAAAAACGGTGAAGTCAGTTATGTAACGAATGATGTTCGTTCAAAGCCGCGCCCGATTCAACTCTCCGATGATGAAATTCGCGAACGGATGTCTGGGAATATTTGTCGCTGCGGGGCTTATTCAAATATTGTGTCGGCCATTCGTGAAGTGCATAGTGGAAAAGAGGTGGCGCAGGGCTGGCAATTTGTAAACGAAAATAAGCCAACGGAAATCCTGGTTGGCGAATTAAACAATTCATCATTATTATTTACTGAAATGGAAAAAGGAGAAGCATCTCATGAGACCCTTTAAATATTCCAAAACGAGCAACGCAAATGCGGCTGCGCAAATGCTGATCGCAAATCCACACGCGAAATTTCTTGCGGGGGGAACAAATATTCTTGACCTGATGAAGGAAGATGTGGAGCGTCCTAATGAATTGATAGATATATCGAGAATTGATTTAACGCAGGTGAAAATGATTACCAGCGGTTCAACAAAAGGCGGGATATCTATTGGTGGACTGGGCAAAAATACGGAAACGGCAAATCATCCTTTAGTTCGCCAAAACGTTCCCCTTTTAACCCAGGCAATTTTAGCCGGCGCATCAGCTCAGATTCGTAATATGGCCACAAACGGTGGCAATTTAAATCAACGGACGCGTTGCCCCTATTTTTACGAAACCTCTATGCCCTGCAATAAGCGTGAACCAGGCTCTGGTTGCGGCGCGCTCGAAGGAAACAACCGTATGCACGCGATTTTCGGCTGGTCAGAAAAATGTGTGGCTGTTCATCCGTCAGATATGTGCGTTGCCCTGGCGGCACTTAATGCGGTTGTTATTGTGCAGGGAGCTAACGGGCAAAGCCGAAGCATCCCTTTTGCCGACTATCATCGTTTGCCGGAAGACACACCGCAAAAAGACAACAATCTGAAAGAGGGGGAACTAATTACTGCCATTGAAATTCCTAAAAGTAATTTTGCCAATAAATCATATTACCTAAAAGTTCGTGACCGGGCGAGTTATGCATTTGCACTTCTATCTGTAGCTGCCGCGTTGGAAACAAATGGTAAAATAATCAGGAAAGCCAGTATAGCCCTGGGCGGTGTTTCCCATAAACCATGGCGGGCGCTGGAAGCGGAAAAATTTCTCGATGGCAAGGAGGCCAATGAAGAAAATTTTAAACAGGCTGCCGAATTAGAAATGAACAACGCAAAACCGCTTGCATATAACGGGTTCAAAGTTGAACTGGGCAAGAGGGCCATCACCAGGGCACTGATGCAGGCAATGAATGGAGGATAAAATGAATGATTAACCTGTTAAATCTATAAGGTTTCAACCCGGGGTGCCGGCACTACGAACGCAAACCTTATAGGTTTTGGCGAAAAACATTTGATTTGAATTTCGAAAAAAATGCGAAATACAATGAACGATCTTGAAAAAAATATAGGACAGGGGAAAACCCGCGTTGACGGGATTTTGAAAGTCACCGGAACCGCTACTTACGCTACCGACTATGCGCTAAAGAACATGGCTTACGCTGTTCTATTCAAAAGCAAAATCGCAGCTGGTGAAATTCTGAATATCGATACCACCGACGCTGAAAAAGCGGCAGGTGTTTTGTCAGTCATCGCGCATAAAAATGCACCTAAACTAATTGTCAATGGCGGCATACGCGGTGGTGCACTACTGCAAAGTACTGCCATCGAATTTTACGGTCAGCATATAGGCCTGGTCGTCGCAGAAACTTTTGAACAGGCTCGCTATGCAGCATTGCTTGTTAAGGTTGAATATAAAATGAAGGAAGGTAAATTAGATTTTGAGAAACTCGAAAAGGAAGCTGTAACGCCAAAAGACAAAGATAAAGCTGCGACGTTACGTGGGGATGTTGAGACTGCTTTTAATGCCGCTGAATATAAAATCGAAGCCATTTACGACACACCAATAGAGCATCATCACCCCATGGAGCCGCATGCAACGATCGCATTTTGGGAAGGTGAAAAACTAACTCTTTATAATGGCTCGCAGATTGTTAACGGGGCGCAAATGGCAGCCGCTTCAACGCTTGCTATCAACCCGGAGAATGTTCGCATCGTTACTCCATATATTGGTGGCGGCTTTGGTTCCAAGGGTGGCCAGTGGGCAAACCTGGTTCTTGCCGCCGTTGCTGCTAAAGTGGTTAGCCGTCCAGTGAAACTCGCACTTAGTCGCCAACAGATGTTTAATTCGGTGGGACTTCGTCAAAGAAATCGCCAAAAGATTCGTTTAGCAGCAACGAAGGAAGGAAAACTAACGGTACTGTCTCACGAAACAACCACGCATTGCGCGATTAAAAATGAATTCGTAGAGCCCTGTGGTGATTGTTCGAAAGTAATGTACGACGTGCCAAATTCCCTGATTGCATACCGGGTAGTACCGATGAATATTATTCTACCTACGTATACGCGGGGCCCTGGAAAATCAACCGGCAGTTTCGCCTTGGAATCAGCGATTGATGAACTCGCTTACAAACTAAAAATTGACCCGATTGCATTTAGGTTGAAAAATCAACCAGACAAAGATCCATCTAATGGCAAGCCCTGGTCGTCGCGATCCAGTATTCAATGTTTAGAGGAAGGTGCCAAAGCGTTTGGATGGGAAAGAAGAAAATTGGAACCCCGGCAAAATCAGCAGGGAAATTATTTTGTTGGTTATGGTGTGTCGAGCGGAACGTATCCTGCTCATCAAAGAGATAGTTCTGCAATAGTAAGATTATCACGAAACGGCAGTAATATTAAAGCAAGTATTGAATTGGCAGCGTCCGACCTGGGAACAGGAACAAATACTATTCTCGCGCAAACTGCGGCTGATGCGCTGGGTCTGCCGATGAATAAAATCGATGTGAAAATCGGCGACTCTTCTTTACCACCTGCCGCTGGCTCAGTGGGTTCGGTTGGAGCATCAAGTTTCGCCAATGCAGTTAATGATGCTTGTATAAAAATTACGGATGAGTTAATAGCTAAATCCGGCAAACAGTTTTTTGTACGCCCAACTGCTGCACAACTAATGATTTCTGAAAATATCAGCGGATTTCAAACCAGGGCCGATGCAAAAGCGCCCGCCGAGGCAGAGAAATATTCCTCACATAGCTTCAATGCCAATTTTGCGGAAGTGTGGGTGAACATCACAACCGGCATGGTGAAAGTGCAGCATTTCTTATCGGTAACAGGTGCCGGAAAAATCCTGAATCCAAAAACTGCACAGTCACAAATTATTGGTGGCAATGTTTGGGGCATCGGGATGGCATTGACGGAAGAATCGCATATTGATCCCCGTTATGGAAATTTTATTACACGTTCCTTTGCCGATTATCATGTTCCGTCGAATCTTGATATTGGCAAGATGGAGACGATTTTTATAAATGAAGAAGATAAGATCGTTAACAAACTAGGTGTTAAGGGGATAGGGGAGGTCGCCATCGTTGGCGTAGCGGCGGCGGTTGCCAATGCTGTTTTTAATGCTACCGGGAAACGAGTCAGGGATTTGCCAATAACGCCTGATAAGCTGTTGTAGCCTCGGGTTGACATATCTCACCCTTCTGTCATAACACCTGACAAACAAAAAATTGAAACCTCTCTCCGTCTATCAATGAGCGTGGACTTCGAAATGTGTATGTGGCAAAGGGGCCTGTATGCTGTCTTCGTGGACTTACAAAGTATGTTAATGACGAAGGGCAGGAAATTACCAGCTTATCATTGTCAGGCAATGGAAAATGGAAGGCGTATGTAAGAGGAGGTGAACATAGTGGCAACAGGGATCGCAGCACGGCCATTAATCCAGCCTTTGATCCGATAATGTCTAAGGTACAGGTGTGGAGTGTTCCACTTATTGGGGGCAAGCCGATCCTGCTTTCCGAAGGCGATTACCCGGCTATATCTCCGGCCGGAAATAAAGGTGCGTGTATAAGATGAACAGGTATGGGTAGCCGCAATTGATGGTAGCAAACCTGCCCAGGTGGTGACCAGTGCAAGAGGATCCAGTAATACTATTAAATGGTCGCCAGATGGTAGCAAACTGGCTTTTGTTTCTAACCGTACCGATCATTCGTTTATTGATGTGTATATCGATCCTAAAACACCCATTACCTGGATAGAGCCATCATTAGGAAAGGATGTCTCACCCCGATGGTCACCCGACGGGAAAAAAATTGCTTTTATAAGAATTCCGGGAGCGGTAACTGACAAAGGTGGCCCGGGCGGAATTGCAGCTTCTGGAGCAAGAACCAGGCAAGACCCTGCGCCGCAGGCAATACCTGCTACTGCTGAAAGGGACCGAAACCAACACAAGCCCTGGGCGATCTGGACGGCTGATGTAGCTTCCGGCAAAGGAAGCCAGCTTTGGAAAGCGCCTGAAACTTCGCGTGGTTCCATTCCAACTACTGATGGTTCCACCAATCTTTTTTGGGCAGCCGGCGATCGCATCACCTTTCTTTCTTACCAGGATGGATGGCCGCATATGTATTCCATGATCGCAACAGGAGGCGAACCGCTGTTGCTAACGCCTGGTAATTTTATGGTGGAACAAGTTAAATTAACCAGTGACGGAAAATGGCTGGTATTTAGTATTAATGGCGGACCGGATAGTATGGATATTGATAGAAGGAATGTTGCAAGAGTGCCGGTTGATAAAACTGCCATGGAGATGCTTACTACAGGTGTGGAACTGGAAACCTATCCTGTAATAACCGGTGATATGAATACGGAAGCCATGTTCAGTGCAACAGGTCAGCGGCCAGAATTACCGGCAATAAAAAACCTGACTAAAGGAACTACTGCTTTGATCGGTGAGCAACTACTGCCAAAAGATTTTCCTATAAGCATGATGATCATTCCCAAACAGGTGATCTTTTCTTCTCCAGATGGAACCAAAGTGCACCCGCAATTATTCGAGCCCTCGAAAAGTAATGTGTTGTAGAAACCTGCCATCGTGTACGTTCATGGCGGCCCGCAACGGCAAATGCTGCTGGGCTGGCAATTAATCGTAATGCAAAATAGTTTTTGTCAAATATACTTACAAGGAAAGGGTCAACCAAACGGTTGACCCTTATGTATTACTTTGATACTTTTTTAAAGTTTAAACCAATTTCCCCTGAGTTCGGCCCGGGTTCCGAAGAAATGATATGATTATAAAAGTCTGTTAACCCAATAACACTTCTTTGGGGTTTGTGCTTTAAACCCGCTATTGATCCCACCACAGCTTATCTGTCTGCGGCTTAACAGCAGGCACATTGATGCCATTCTTGCTACGCTCACCAATAGGATATTCAATCCTGCGTATAAACGAAGGTAGTACTGCATTTACAGGCAAGGTAAAATCTTTATACTGGTAATCATTCCTGCGCACATCATTCCATGCTTCAGGATTAAGATAAGTGGCAACATATTTTTCTTTAAAAATTAATCCAAGTGTAAGATTAGCTGCACCAACCGCTATTATGGAGCTGCTTAAATAAGCCGTGCGTTCAGCACCTGCGGGAACTTGCAACTTATCCATGTTTGCCGTGATACCTGCCATATATGCTGTATAAGCCCTGGCACGATCGTTCGATCGAAAGGCTGCTTCCGCTTCAATAAATTTGAGTTCTGCATATGTTACGATCAGGATGGGTGCCGTGTTGCCCGTCCATGGTGAACTTGCCGATATATAATTTTCATCTTTCACCGTATTGTTGCCTGGCGGCCTGTTTCCGGCGCCATTAGTTGTTCCGATAAAAATTCCGGCAGCAGTTGGATCAGTAATTTTCCTGATACGTGGATCAAAAATGCCATAAGTAACCCCATTCAACTGATCAATAAATTGTTCAGACAACCAGCCGCCTAATGTTAAGCTTGCATTGTTTACTGCAACCGAGGCCCAGTTATTCCGGAGAGCGAATGACGCCATTCCGGCATCATCTGCGTTGGAGGTATAAGAACTCCCTAATGCAGTTAAAACAGCTGCAGGATTATACGTAGCTGTTTTACTAACTTTATTAAGCAACCTCGCTTTAAGCGCATAGGTTGTTTTTAACCATTTGGCACGATCGCCACCATGAATAAGATCATTGGCACCGAGTAGCTTTATAGTGGCGTCGGTTTTGGCAAGTTGGGTTATTGCCTCATCCATCAATATAACACTTGCTTTGTAAAGATCTTGTTGCGGATCATATTTTGGAGTCAATATTGTCGGAGGATTAAACGCTTCCGAATAAGGCGCATCTCCCCAAAGATCTGCTACCAGGCTTAAGTGATAAGAGTATAAAGCATCGGCGACACCAATGTATTCACTGGATGATTGTGCTACGGCCAATTTTTTCATATCATTAATATCTGCCATGGCAAGGTATAATGCATCCCAGGTACTGGTTAGATCAAGCACCTGGTAAGTATCGCTTGCCGCGCTGGCGGAAGGGTTAGCAGTGTATTGAACGTACGTGGATGTAGTGCTGCCCACCGTGTAATTATCGATTCCTGTTTTACTGGTTACCGTGGTTAATAAAGATTGAAGCGATGGACTTTTAACCAGGTTGGGATTTTCGCTTAAATCAAAATAACTCTTCTTGCAACTGGTTGTGACCGTTATACAGGGAATGATAAATATAAAAAGATATCGATTGATTTTGTGCATGGTTTACGCTTTTAGAATCCAACATTTAAAGTGAATAATATAGTCCTTGCAGCCGGGTATGTAAAGCCGGAAAATCCGTCAACATTACTTCCACTATCAGCAGAAACTGATTCCGGATCTAAGCCGTAATATTTGGTATGCAACAAAAGGTTATTACCTGTAGCAGCCACGGAAGCGCTCCTGATAAAATTTTTCGGCAGCCATTTTTCAGGCAGTGAATAATTAAGGCTCACAGAACGAAGGCGCACCCAGGAGGCATCTTCCACAAAGGGTTCTGAAATGGCCCTGTAGTAGTTTCTGTAATATCCTTCTCCATAGTTTACCCCGTCAGGACCGATAGCCTGTCCTAACCAAACTGATTTGGTATTAGGTTTTCCATCTGCAGTAACGCCTGGAAAAACGTTGAAGTTCCTTCTGTCAGCAGTATAATCAGCGAGCCCGAAAGCTGCGAAGAAGTTATCAAGCCGATTGAATTTTTCCTGTCCCCATCTTGCATCTACCAGCACGGTAAGGCTAAGGTTTTTATAGGTAAAAGTGTTGGTAATACCACCCAGCCAGTCGGGTTGGGAATTGCCCAATAATTTTTGACTTGAAGCAGCGCCCAAAACCGGGAATCCATTAGCGCCTATCAGCATTGGTTTAGACTTATCTGTTCTTACCGGATCTTCAATGTCAGTTCCATAATAGCGCTTCCAGTAGGTTCCATAAATATTTCCATATGCTTCACCGGGTATAAGTTTCATGGTGGCGGGTGAGTTCACATAACCACCACTGGTGCCGTACGGAATTTCTTTAAGACCTTCTTTTATCGTTAAGATCTTATTTTTATTTGCGGAGAAATTAAGATTCACATCCCAGTTAAAATTTTTCCCTTTAATTGGGTTTCCTTTTAGGATCAACTCAATTCCTTTATTACGCATGCTACCTGAATTGATAGCTGCTCTTACATTACCTGTAGTGGAAGAAACATCTATATTAAGTATCTGATCTTTACTTAAAGAATAATAATAGGTCGCATCCAGTGATAACCTGTTGTCTAAAAATGACATTTCAATACCGCCTTCATAGGTATCAGTGAATTCGGGTTTTAAATTAGGATCACCCAACAACGATGCGCGTGAAAGTCCTGTTACGCCGGCTGGCAGGCTTGAGTAGGCGGCATACCCGTTTGCGGTGCTATAAGGTAAAGCATCTTTACCGATCTGCGCATAGGATAACCTGATTTTCGCATATTTAATGACGTCAGGTAATTTGATTTGATCTGATAAAATATAGGAAAAACTGGCAGAAGGGTAAAAGAAGGAGTTGTTAGGACTGTTTAATGAAGAGGTGACATCATTCCTTCCTGTTAACACCAGGTAGAGCAAACTTTTATAATCAAAAGTTGCTTCACCAAAAATCCCCTGCAACCGATACTCTGTAAGGTTATCATCTGATGCGGTTATTATCGCAGCGTTTTTAAGGTTATATAAATTAAACACATTTAATTTCGAACCCAACACGCCTTTGGTGGTTACTTTTTTAGTAAACACTTCCTGCCCGGCACGGATAGTAGCCGTGAAATTTTTCCCAATCTTTGTATGAGCTGTTGCTACCAGAGTTGAGTTGATACCCCGGTAGCTGATATTGTATTCTCCTACATAACCTTCCGCATTGTCGTATGATCTTTCACCTGCAATTCCCATGAGCCCGGGCGCGGTGCGCACCCTGTTATCAACATAATTATCCAGGCCTACACGATAGTTAATATCAAGCCATTTAAACGGCGCGTAATTCATGGATACCCCACCGACAATTCGGTTAACGTTATCTTTAAACCGGTTGGTGGCGGCTCCATAGATGGGGTTATTAGTACCACGCCAAAGCTGGGTTCCATCGGGGTTCATGTAGTCCTGTACATCCCACCTGCCTGAAAAGTAGGCAAGGCTTTCGCCGAAGCGATCCGCGTCGTATTTTAATCCTCCTGAATTGGTATAGTTTATATTCAGGCTGGCTGTTATTTTGGAGCTGATCTTCAGATCGGTATTAAAACGTGCAGAGATGTTTTTGTAGTCGGTAAATGGAAGCATGCCTTCCTGTTTGAAATGCGATAAGGAAGCATATACCTTGGCTGCGTCTGATCCTCCGGATACTGAAATAGAGTTCCTGTTCTGGTTACCGGTACGGTACGCAGTTTCATAATTGTCATATAACTTATCAGGGTGTCTTGGATCAATTGCTTTTGCTTCCGCAATGGTTGGCCCCCATGCAGGCCCCAGACCGATAGGCGTATATACACCCAGGATACCTGCTGTATATTTATCCTGAATTTCGGGCCTCTTGCTAATATGCTCAAATCCGTACGTGCTGCTGAAATTTACACGTAATCCATCACCCTTCCCTTTTTTAGTAGTGATTACTACAACGCCGTTCGATCCGCGCAATCCATACAAAGCTGTTGCGGCACCTCCTTTAAGAATATTAATAGTCTCAATATCATTGGGATTAATGTCCGAGGCCCTGTTACCAACCGAGCGAACATTGTAAGAAGATCCCGCGCCAGCGGTTGATGTGCTGTTATCTATCAAAACACCATCTATTACAAACAGCGGCTCATTTGACTGATTTACATCGATGGAATTAATTCCCCTTACCCGTATTGTTGCCCCCTGGCCGGGTCCGCCTCCTACGCTGGAGATAGTTACTCCCGCAACTTTCCCTTGCAACGCGTTGACCACATTGGGTTGAAGATTTTCATTGATCTCTTTGCTACCTACACTTTGGGTGGCATAAGTAAGTGACTTTTTGTTGCGACTGATACCTAGTGCAGTCACTACTACCTCGTTTAATTCTTTGCCCTGCGATGATAGAGCCATATTAACAGTAGAAAGACTACCAACTTTCATTTCACGATTGGCATATCCAATAGAACTAAATAACAGCGTGGCATCATTGTTAGGAACGCGGATGCGGTAACCGCCGGTCTCATCTGTAGTTGTACCGGTGTTTGTACCTTTTATTAAGATATTTACACCCTGGATAGGGGTTGAAAATTCTGATGAAGTAACTTTTCCGGAGACTTCTTTTGATTGAGCGAAACTATGGGCAGACGACAATAATATCACTACCAAAAAAATCAGGGTAGAATTTTTTCTCATGTGCAGTTAGATTAAATACGAAGAATAATTGCAATATAAGAATAAATGCATGTTTATTTGAAGTAATTAGCTCTATGTTTAACATTAAACCTGTTAATCAAGAGATTTATTAAAATATAAGCCTATCATATAACCTCTTAAAAAAAAGCCCGGGTGGTATTGCATTATATAAGAGAAATCCATACATTTATTAATAATCCTTCAATAAACTTTTACTCAATATCATCCAAATGGTTTTTTCTTGCCCTGTGTATCCTGTTAAATGATGAGTGGTTCAGATTACAAGAATTAATTCGCTTCCATTTAATTTAAAAATGCAGCGTTCCTTCGCATTGATCAAACCGGTCGATGTGAGTGCCATTACGTGATGCGCCTCTCACTAATTATGCGGGCAGGTGCTTACAAATTAAAGAAGTAAACTTATGCGAGTAGAGATTCAACTTCAGTCTGATGCGGCTCTTGAGTTACACCATCAGCAAGCTGGTGAAAACAACAATGATTCGAAAACCCTATCGGGCGCCTCGCAGCTTAAAAACGAAGTGCAGCAATTGGGTTTAACATTAGAGCCTGTTCACCCCGGGCAAACTCACCCGTTGCTTGCTCCATATTTCACAATAGAAGTGCCCGACTCACAAACTGCCGCGAAAGTTATTGAACAGTTATCCAAAAACAAATTAGTTGAGTCCGCTTATATCAGGCCCGAACAATCACCTCCCTAACATATTTTAAGAAAGATCCGTAACTGATGTAAACTATAAAAACTAAAAAAGCATAAGTTATGTCAACGAGCCAAAAACCCCCAAATGACGAGAACGCCCCGCGTTCAACCAACAAAAAAGGAACTCCACCTGAATTAATTGTTGTAACAAAAGCAGAAGTCGGATTACGCGCCATGGCTACCGGCTTATCAACGAAAAGTGGCGCAAGTGTTTCGTCGCTTAGTTCACTATTAACATCAAACGGCGCAAAGATGACACCTGTGTTTGGAAATGAAGACAGGGTAGAGCGCGCCATGTCATTAGCATCGTCAGGCGCAAAAGGTCCGGCGACGGACCTGACAACCTATTACAAGATAGAAGCGGATGAGGACAAGCTTGAAAAAATTCAGGAGACATTGCTCAATGAGAATCTTGTTGATGGCGCTTACATAAAGCCGCAGATGTTTCCGCCTGTTATCCTTACCAAGCCGCAGCCCGCTTCGCAGGAAGCGCCGCCAACATCACCCAGTTTCATTTCCAGGCAAATATATTTAAATGCGGCGCCCGCGGGCATCGATGCCGTCTATGCCTGGACCCGCCCCGGTGGTAAAGGACAGGGAATCAGGATAATTGACATTGAAGGCGCATGGAGGTACACTCATGAGGACCTTCTCCAGAGCCAGGGTGGCGTGATCGGCGGCACACCTTCTGCCGATATGAGTTGGATTAATCACGGCACCGCTGTGATCGGCGAATTTAGTGGAGATGAAAATACATACGGCATCACGGGTATCTGTCCATCGGCAAATGTACGCAGCATCTCCATCTTCGGAAATGGACAATCCTCTGCAAAGGCAATCACGGATGCGGCAAATGCTTTGAGCCCCGGCGATATCATCCTCATTGAATTGCACGCTCCCGGCCCACATTTTAATTTTCAGGATATTGGCGGTCAGCAAGGCTTTATTGCAATAGAATTCTGGCCGGCAGACTTTGCTGCCATTGTGTATGCAACCTCTGTTCGAGGCGTAATAGTGGTTGAAGCTGGTGGAAATGGCGCAGAAAACTTTGATGACCCCCTTTACAATACCCGACCAACCGGTTTCCCTACCACGTGGAAAAATCCATTCAACCTGGCCAACCCCCAATCTGGTGCCATAATTGTCGGTGCGGGCGCTCCTCCTCCAGGCACTCACGGACGCGACCATGGACCTGACCGCTCACGGTTAGATTTTTCGAATTATGGTTCACGTGTTGATGTTCAGGGATGGGGACGAGAAGTTACAACCACCGGCTATGGTGATTTGCAAGGCGGCACCAACCAGGATCTGTGGTACACAGATCAGTTCAGCGGCACTTCAAGCGCCTCGCCGATTATTGTTGGCGCCATTGGTTGCGTACAGGGTGCGCGGGTTGCTGCAGGGCAGTCCAGGCTTACCCCGGCAACCGCCAAAAATTTGCTTCGCACCACGGGTTCACCGCAACAAAATGGGCCAAATGGCCCGAGCACTCAGCGCATCGGTAACAGGCCAGACCTGCGGCAGATGATAGGCCAGCAAGTGACTACGGTGCCACTCTATCGCTACTGGAACAGCGGGGCCGGCGATCACTTTTATACTACCAACTGGGCTGAGCTGGGAGCAGGCAAAAACGGCTGGGGATATGAAGGCGTGCAGTGTTATGTGGTGGGTACACAACGCATGGGAAGTGTGCCGCTCTACCGCTACTGGAATGCCGGAATTACCGATCATTTCTATACTACCAATTGGGCTGAGCTGGGATCGGGAAAATATGGGTGGGGTTATGAAGGGGTACAATGTTACGTCTATCCCACACAAATTGCCGGAAGCGTTCCGCTTTACCGCTATTGGAACGCTGGAATCGGTGATCATTTTTACACTACAAACTGGGCAGAACTGGGAGCTGGTAAAAATGGCTGGGGATACGAAGGGGTACAGTGTTATGTGTTTGGGCAACCGGCCAGTCCGCCGTCCGCTGACATGCAGACTTCTGCACAAACTTCATCCCAGGATATGGTTGAAGCCGATTCTCCCGAAAGCGTTTCGGGGGAAGAACCAGGTAGCATCTCGGGAATACCGGCAACATTTGTAATGGGAACGCCAAACGGTTCCGGCGACCAGGCCGGGTCCGCCGAATCATTCACCATGTCTGGCGACAGTGAGGGCACGGGGCAGGTTACAGGAGGTGATTCCTTTACTGTACGCAGCAGTTCGAAGTCGATCAAGTCTGATGGTTCCGGGCATGTTACTATTAATGTAAATGTGAACCCGCCTTCGAAGGAGTAAAGTAATATTAGGAGGTGCAAGAATAAAATAAAGTTACCAATTAAGCGGCTCCCCGTCCTGTCATTCCAGCTGAAGCGCAAGATGTTTTTATTCGGAACGACTAAAGCGCTTCGCTGAAATGACAAAAGACTTTAATAAAGTCACCGATTAAGCGGCTCCCCGTCCTGTCATTTCAGCTAAATCGTGCAAGATGTTTTTATTTGGAAAGACTAAAGCGCTTCGCTGAAATGACAAGAGACTTTAATAAAGTCACCAAATAGGGCTATCCCCGTCCTGTCATTTCAGCTGAAGCGCGTTAGACGTTTTTATTCGGAACGGCTTAAGCGCTTCGCTGAAATAACAAGAGACTTTAGTAAAGTCACCAATTAAGCCGCTCCCCGTCCTGTCATTTCAGCCAAAGCGCCACAGCATCTTTTCATAAACGCATCTTACGGCGCTTTGAGCTGAAATCTCCGCGGTGGAGACAGTCAGCATTTTGGGAGATTTCAGCTGAGGCGCGCAAGATGTTTTTATTCATAAAGGCTGATCATACAGGTCCATGGACACCGACAAAACCCGGACCGCACTCTACCTTTGATCATGCTGTGGCAGTCCTCGATTATTTTTAAACTGTTAGAAAAATTCCCAAAGAAAAAATGGTCTTAGGTGTCGGCTTTTACGGATATGGTTTTGGCCCAACGCTGTTTTCGCCGGCTACAAGTATGAACGTCGGAGACATCCTGTTAAAATTCCCGGGATCAGAAAACATGGATCAGTTAACGATGCCTGATAGTTCTAACTTAACTTACACTATAATGGAATTCAACTATCAAACGGAAAACTATTTTGGCAAAGGAGATGGCTTCAGGAATAATGATATGGCAAATACTTGGTGATGCTGCTGGTGATTAGTTGTTGCTTCAGGCAATTAATGACGAAGCTTACGAGAAAAAATGAAGGAATTTTAATTTCTCGTTAGTGGGCATTATAGACCTATCACTACGATCACACCTTAAAAATTCTTTTGTCAAATGGAAATTTAGCAATTGATACAATTTTAATTTCGGAGAAACCCGCATGATTAGGATTTATCAACAAATTGTAATCACCCTGAGTTACTGCTGACGGAACTTGTAAAACACAGTACTTATTTTCTGATGTAAACTGGTCGCCAATAATTTGACATGAAAAGAGAGGTGGAAATGTGTTCCAGTCATTAGGCAAATCAGAAAGTATAATTTTTTTCAAAGATATATCATCAGGAATAAAAATTGTTACCATCACATAGTCAGTCGGAAGGCTTGCTAAAGAAAGATGTACAGCTACTTCGGCCATTGCAAGGGATCTGTTAGCCGCTGTGTAAATTAATTCTACACCAACTGAGTTCCACCTGGCTCCTTTTATTGCAGCGCCCTTTCCTGACAATGAGTTAGAAAACTTTTCCCTGGATAGTCGATATACTTCCATTAAGAAAGTATGCCATAATTAATTCTTGTCAATTCTCCTACGACCATTTCCTTGCCATAGGAATCTTTGAGCAATTCCATCGGCATCACTCCTCCTAACGCAAAGTTTGGAGTATCGAGCCACAGTTTAAATTTGGTTGAATCTCCAAACACCTCTAATCCAATATTCGTTACTTCAGCCATTTCAATAATCTTTTCTGATTGTAGAGATTTGAACTGCTTCGCTGATTGTTTATAACGTTGTAAAGATTTAATTGAAATATCTAAAAATTTAGACCAATCTTTCTCACTAAAAGGTGTATAAAGCTGAATTAAGCTAAATAAAGAATAAGGGACACCTTCCCTGATTAAAAAAATGATTGATAACCGATTAGACAAAAAATCATTAAAAGTCAGCGTGTCTTTATCTGCAAAGAACTGATTATTAGCATCTGAATGCTTTATAACAGTATAAATTTCCTGGTTAAGCTGTGATTCAATATTAAGTTCTTCTTCTGGCATATAAAACTTATTAAAGACAATTGTCTACAAATTTGCGACAAATTTCTTAGAATAACAATTTTAGCAATAAGAATATTTTCAGCAGTTAGCAAATTGGATTCCTTTATTATTGTTTCTTCACTTTAGCATAAAACACTAATCCTTCGCTGTAAAAAACCGGATTCCCCGTTTCACTTGCAGACTTGTGATAGCGCTGTGAATAAAGATTGATAATGGTGCCATTGGCAGCGGTGATATTTTCTATTACAAAACCAATAAGAGCTTTTTTTCTTCCTGTAGATGGAACAACATCTACGATTTTACCAATCACAGGTGCACCTTTGGCGATTACTCTTTTGCCATCGAATTCAATATCTTCTGAACAATGAAGTTTTACTTGCGTTCCATCTTTACTTACATCTTCGGAACTAAGTGGCTCATCCAAAATAACGGATATTTGTAAACCATGAAGTATTTTTAACGGCCCTTTGAATTCTTCCTTTTGTGTTATGCTATCTTTTATTATCATAGGTTCAACCTGGGTAGGAGCAGACTTTGAGGTAATGTTAGAATCCGGGGTGTTTTCGATCCTTTTTTGAACCTCCACCGATTTTGCAGCAACTACATTTTCTTCGACTTTTTCTTTTTCCTTACCTGTATTATTTCCTTCGTTGTCTAAAGCGGCAGAATTATTATCGGCCGATTGCTGGTCTCCAATATTGCCATCACTCGCTGAAGGATGCATTTGAGATGAATCCGTTGCGGCTTCCGTAACCGCGTTATATGATTTCATTGCGGGAATTATTATTGAATCCACCCCCGAATAATCCGGGTTGGTAATCGATCCTGGACGATTCCACAGGACTAACCCTGCGGTAATAACTAAAACACTTAATATCGAAAATAGAGCAGGATAAAATTTTATTTTGCCCGGATGATTCGCGGCAGGCTTTGCACTTTTCTTTGCGGTAGCATTTTTGACCGTCGAAATAAACTTGTCTTCGCGTTGTTTTTCAGAACGATTTTCTGATTCGGAGAGCCTCCTATTTGCCTCATCTGCATAAGATTTAAGGCGGCTTTCTTTTAAATAATGTTGAAAATTGTAAACCGTATTTTTTGATTTGGCTTCTTCCCAAATATTCATCTCACGTATCATTTCATAATGTCTTATCAGAGAACGTGCTTTATCGGCTTTCTTTCCTTCTGGAAAAATAATGACATAGTTCTGGTAAGACGCTATGGTATCTTCCTGTATTGCTTTATACCATAATTCATCTTCATTCAGGTTGTTATTTTCAGTAACGTTAAGCGGGTCTTGATTTGACATTGTATCTGGATTGGGTGACTGTTCCTGTCTGTATGGATATTCGTGCCAGGACTTAATTATTTATTAAATCGGTGTAACCTAATTTGTATTACCTGCACAAAGATCCATGATGAGAAAAGCGGAAAAATCCCCATATCCGGGGAGTTTGCATAACGATCAGATTAGGAGTCAGATTGTATTTGTTAAGACAAATCAATTAATTGTACCTCGTACGAGTGTTGCAGAAAATAGTTGGCCTTCCTTGAATAAAGCAGGTTTTCCGCGTTACTCTGAAAACTGCCGGTAGCGCTTCGAATCAAGATTTATTTTGCTGCCATCAACTCGGGGCAAAGCGTACCTATACTTGATTTTAAGTGCAGCTTTTTTTACTATTAAAAGATAGCCGGGTCAATAGCTATACCGGCAGCCGCAATGCCACGACACAATATCACCTGGGCAATGACACCGCCAAAAGAATGCCCGATAACAATAGGTGGTTCAGAAAGCGATGCAATGACTTTCGCGTAACTATCGGCGACTTCTGTAACACCCCTGTTTGCAATAGTCTGGGGATTAGCACGGCATTCAGCCACTGTAGCCGAATCACCCGGCCAACCCGGGTTAAGCGTTTTATAACCTTGTTGGTTAAAGAAATCCATCCAGGGTTGCCATGAGCTGGTGTGTATCCATAGTCCATGGATAAATACAATTGTTTTTTTTTGCCATGATCAGATTGTTTTAAGAGAATTATCTGGTGAGTAAAGATTGATTTTTACAATGATGGTCAAACCTACAATTCAGATTTCAAACAAAGCATTAACTGCGATATATTTCTTTTTTGTAATAAAACAGACTGCCACAGGGTTGTCACTCTGATAGGGTTTCTTTGTTTAATCAAACCAGATTTTAAAACTATAAACCTAAAAAATGAATAACAAAGAAGCGGTAACAGAAACAGCACAAGCGGTTGTCATTACTCCTGAAGCCTTGCTGGCACACTGGCAGGGACACAGAAGATTAACCCGGCGGCTTATAGAAGCCTTTCCGGAAGACAAATTATTTAATTATTCTGTTGGGGGCATGAGGCCTTTTGCAGATTTTGTTTTAGAATTTTTTGGTATGACCATACCTGGTGTAAAGGGAGTAGTTTCCCATTAATGGCAGAAGGCGGAGGAAATGGCCCATCATTCGAAAACATCTAAACCCACTACTAAAAAAGAATTGCTTGACCAATGGGATGAAACAACCGAACAGCTCATTGAACTCTGGTCTCAAATTCCGCCAGGGCGCTTCCAGGAAAATGACAAAGCTTTCGGCCAGTGGGAAGGGCCTATCTACTTCTTTATCTTCTATTGGATAGACAACGAAATTCATCATCGCGGACAGGCTTACGTTTACCTGCGTTCTCTAGGCATTGAACCTCCGGCTTTCTGGGACAGGAGCTAAGAGAACATCCTTAAAGTCTTATCCTATGAAAAACAAATGTATAAAAGCCATCGTAAATTCTTTAGTGTGATCAAAAATAAACGAAGCAACGATAATTGGTGGCAATAATGAAACGGCCAGGAAGCTTATAATTTTTCGTGGGGTTAGGGGAGATATAATTAATTAATACGCGTCTGATGGATTTGGCAGGTTGCTATCCATGGATTTGTGTTTATCAAACGTAAGGGTTGGCTAATGTAAAGAAGAATACGGAGCGGGAAAAATTTTCTTAATTTTATACTTGCTATCTTTAAGCGGTCATACCAAATAAAATATGATTGCTTATGCAGGAAGAAAAAAATGGAGGGTGGCGCCCGCGGCTTCATGAGATCATTTACGAATCAAATACATTAGCAGGCAAAGCTTTTGATGTTTCACTACTCATATTAATTATTGCCAGCATCTTAGTGGTGATGCTTGACAGCACCGAAACATGGCACCGCCGTTACGGGGATTTATTTTTAACCCTTGAATGGATCTTTACCTTTTTCTTTACCATTGAGTATGCACTACGTTTAATAAGTATAAAAAGGCCTTTAACATATGTGTTAAGCTTTTTAGGAATAATAGACCTACTAGCTATATTTCCCAGTTACCTGAGTATATTTTTTATAGGGGCACAATCTTTTTTAGTACTCAGGTCCCTGCGCCTGCTACGTGTTTTCCGCATTTTTAAGCTTACTCGTTTTCTTTCTGAAATGCAGTTCCTGGGTATAGCTATAAAAGGAAGTTTAAGAAAGATCAGTATTTTCATGCTTATAGTTTTAATGCTTGTTATTATTCTTGGTTCAGTAATGTATCTTATTGAAAAAGGTCAAAATGGCTTCTCAAATATTCCGGAAAGTATTTATTGGGCCATTGTTACCATTACCACAGTGGGCTATGGCGATATTTCGCCTGCCACTCCATTAGGCAAATTTGTAGCAAGCAACATTATGCTTATGGGTTATGGAATAATAGCAGTTCCTACAGGAATTTTGACTACAGAGATGGCTCTGGCTTGTACGAAAAAAAGAGCAAAAAAATGAAGTTTGTCACCGGTGTGGTAAGGAAGGGCATGATGTGGATGCAAAATATTGTAAAGCTTGCGGTGAGTTACTCTGATAAATAATTCGTATCAAACAGGATAATAATTGCCGGTTGCTTTTCTGCAAGGCTTCATACCTTTTGAGAAACGGTTTCATCCAATGCATGTTGTATAATAGAAGCTTATACTGAAAATCTCCTGTAGCCTCCATCCTTATCCTGACCACAATCTTACTCCAAAAGAATCGGTTTATATAGCAGCATGGAGAACGGTAACCTGCGCTGCCAGGATTCCATTAATGCAGAAATGCCACCATATTGAAAGATACAAAAATCAAATAATGATCAATGATATATTCAGATACCTTTAGCCTGCATTTTTTGATTTGTACAAAAAAAATCAGGCACATTAGAATGTGCCTGATAACATGCGTCTTACATAGGGTTTAATTAGATTAGGGCATCAGCACAGCATCTATTACATGAATTACACCATTGCTGGCTTTTAAATCAGTAGCTGTCACTGTTGCTTTGCCACCATTTGCATCGGTTAAAATAACTTTGCCATTTTCTACAGAAGCTGTGAGTGTTCCACCAGCAACTGTTGTAAGCATAGCCTTACCATTACCTTTTTTAATTGCAGCCAAAACTTGTTTAGCATCAAGGTTGCCAGCTACTACATGGTAAGTTAAAATGCTGGCGAGTTTTGCTTTGTTTTCTGCCTTTAATAAATTGTCTACAGTGCCTGCTGGTAGTTTTCCAAATGCCTCATTGGTAGGTGCAAATACGGTAAACGGTCCTTTGCCTTGAAGTGTTGTCACCAGGTCAGCGGCTTTAACAGCAGCCACTAATGTACTATGGTCACTGGAGCCAGCTGCCACATCTACTATATCCTTTTTAGATTGTGCCATAACATTAATGGCCAGGGAACTTATTGCAAAAAATAGTGCAATTCTTTTCATTGATTTCATAATTATGATTTTTTAGTTAAGAGAAACATATTTAAATAGACAGTTGAATATTTTGTGTTAGTCATTTTAATCTGTACTTCATTCGTTTTCGGGCATCCCTTTATTTAAATAAACATTTATGCTTTTCCGTTAGTAACTCTACTGGAACTAACAAACAAAAAAAGGGCTTCCGGGTATCGGATCTTACATCAGGCCTCCTTTAATTATTGAAAGGGGTGTCTTTTTGTTTAATCATTTGTAATTATAATTAAACAGTATAAGAGAATGAAAGGTTTAGAATTTCGAATATTTTTTTATAAATCTTTCATTAAGAAAATTTTGTTGATTGTATTGCGTTGGAAATAGCGAAACACATAAACAATATGGATTTCCAATAAAGGAGAAAAAATTCAGCTATGCTTAGAGATCAATTATTACAATCTTAAAAATGCAGGTAATTATTTATTAAATTGGCGCGTTATTTATAATAGTTTGTCAGGGTAAGTAGCTAACAATACATTAATGTTAAAATAGTCAATGGCACTAATATCTTATATCTGCGTTGCATGTGGCGTTCAATATCCACTTGCGGAGATGCCACCGTTAAATTGTATAATTTGTGAAGATGATCGCCAGTATGTTAATCCATCCGGTCAAGCCTGTACATACATTGACGAACTGAGCAATCGTTCTAAGAATATAATTTTGCCAGTATCGGAAAACCTTTATGCAATTTACACTGAACCTTCATTTGCCATTAATCAGCGCGTACATTTGTGAATTGCTCCTGGTGGAAATATCTTATGGGATTATATAAGCAATATTGATGAAGTAACTATTCAGCAAATAAATACTCTTGGCGGCATACAGGCTATTGCCCTTTCTCATCCTCATTATTTCTCCACTATCATCGAATGGAGCAGGGCCTTTGAAAACGTTCCGATTTATATAAACGCATGGGATGAGAAGTGGATTACTTATAAAAATGATATCATTTGATTATGGAAAGAAGAGGAGATTGACCTATGGAATGGTATTCTATTGATTCGCTGAGGCGGACATTTTCCCGACGCAAGTGTCTTATATTCTCCGCAAAGCGGTGGGATACTTCTTGTTGGAGACACCATCCAGGATAGTCCTAATTTAAAAACGGTATCTTTCATGTACAGTTATCCAAACCTGATTCCTCTCTCTAAAAAAAGCATTTTGGAAATTCAAAAGGCTGTGAGTAAAAAAAATTTTTACGCAATGTATGGAGCATTTGGTAAATACATTTTAAGGGATGCCAAACAAGCCCTGAACGATTCAATGAACAGGTGCCTAGAGATTTTGAAGATAGTTTGTAGATTAATAATGATGGTGGCGTTTCGTTATTGCTTAGAAAAAACGTATGATAACATACGTTACACTTTCATGTCTCCCTTTATTTGCAGATAACTTTTACTGTTCCTTTGCCTTTTTATTTTCTTCTCCCTTCGATCCTCCTCTGTGAAGAGCTTTGATAGTGGCAAACCTAATTTTAAGCTTTGCAATTTTAAAATTGTCTTTCGAGTCGAGATCTTTTTCAACTTCGTTTTTTCGGGTGTCCAGGGCTTCATAAAGAACCTTTATCTCATCCCAGTCTTCCCTTGTATAATCATCTTTCTTATCCGCCACCGTGTTTACAAAGTTTTCATACACACTAAGGATATTTTTTGCGGTAACAAAATTGAACTGCATGTCGGAGCCTAGTTTACCCTGTCCGAATAGGCTTGTTCTTAGCACTTGCCTGTAATCATTTGCGTTCTTTTTATCTCTAGCCTCCTTTATTTTAGCTGTATATGCCACTTTCATTGTTTCAAACTGGTCTTTGCTTTCTTCCAGCTTTTTCCTGTCGGCATCGTTCATTTCTGACTCGGTAATATTTATTTCTCTCAGTCTGACCTGGTATCCGCTATCAATAGATGCCCAGTACGTATTTGTATATTCTGGGGTTACCTGATTAACTGAATCCACATATTGGCTCAGGGTCTCAGCATTTTTTTTTGTTTCGTTAGCCGAATCATTACAGGCTGGTAACAATGCTAATAAAAACGCAGACTTTAATAAAAAAACACAGTTTTTCATGGTTCAAAGGATTTTTGGATTTAAAAATTGCAATAAATATTTCCAGCAAAATAATTAGCTCATTATAGTCGCCGGGGACATTCGCCCGGTCAACCTCATTTGACTTTATTACTTATTAGAGTGTAATGTACCATTTCCTCGATGACATCACCCATTTTTTAGAAATAAATATAGTGTCAAAATCATAAGTGTAGTAATTGAAGGAATTACGAAAGAGATATATTATGAATATGTGTTTCTTACCAAGGCTAAAGAAGTTATTTGCATTTGTATTTCTCTAATAGTGTTGAGTTAACCATATTTTGACGCTTTGGCTATCAGCAGGAAACTTATCACAGATTGACATGCTGATAGTTGAGGGCTGAAAGCTGATTGCAAATGAATGCGCTATCTTAGACCTAACATAACACCAGAAAGATCGCAGAAGTAAATATATATCATATTATCATTACTTTTAGGTTGCCAATATCGGATATGAATTTGTTTAACATTATGAATACAGCGCCTTTAAAAACTGATATAAACGCAGTTCTTGTTATTGGACACCCAGGGCATGAACTGAGGGCTTACAAGTTTATCAAAGAATATCAGCCAGATGTAATTATACTCACTGATGGTTCGGGATCCAATAACAGCTCAAGGATTTCACAAACCATTGCCATATTAAATTCCTTAGGATCAAAGTATGTGAAGATACTTGCACCCTACACAGATACGGAAATATATAAATTTATTCTAGAAAGGAATTTTGACGAAATCAATAGGGTAAAACAAATCATCCGGTTTGAAATAGAAAAAAACCGGTATAACTTAATTGTTGGCGACTCCCTGGAAGGATTTAATCCAACACATGATTTATGCAGGTATATTATTAATAGCATAGTAAAAGATATTAGACTGGATAATATAACAGCGGAAATTTTAAATTATGGTTTTGATTTAGATTCCGCTCCCAATAAAATACCTGTTACGGAAAGAGGAAATATCTTTTCGTTAAAATTAGATGCAAGTGACTTTGAATCTAAACTGGAAGCTGCTTTGAATTATCCTGAAATCAAATTGGAAGTAGATAAAGCAATACAATACTTTGGTAAAGAGGCATTTTTTACGGAGTTTTTTATTGAAAATAGTAATCTGGATGTAATGGAGAACTGGTCTACACCATGCCCTGCTTATGAGAGTTATGGCAGGCAAAGAGTAAGTAATGGAATATATAATGAGGTTATTGAATTTGAAAAGCATATGAAGCCAATAGCAATTTCATTGCTCCATTTATGAATATCCTTATTACAAACATTACTCTTTCCGGAAATTCGGGTACTGAAATGTATGTTAAAGAATTAGCATTGGAACTAAAGCGAAGAGGGCATTGTGTAGAAGTATTTACCATGTTGATAGGAAGAACCGGGGATGAGTTAATTTCAGAGGATATTAATGTGGTAGATAAATTGAAGCGCTTAAAGAATAAACCAGATATCATACATGCCCATCACAATCTTGTAACTCAAAAAGCGGCTTTCTTTTTTAAGCATACGCCAATTATTTTTTTCCTTCACGATAGAACGGCTGGCTTTGATCATCCTTTTTTACATAAAAATATAATAAGGTATCTTGCTGTTGATTATAACTGCAGGGAAAGATATTTTTTGGAAAATAATTTCATAAAAGATGAAATTCAGGTTATATTCAATTGGTTTAACGCGGAACGGTTCTCTCTTAAAGATCATATAAACCAGGTTCCCAAAAAAGCATTGTTTTTTTCTAATTATATAAAATCAGGAATAATTTTCAATGAAGTTAAGGATGCATGTTCAGAGGCAGGAATTGATTTAGACATAATCGGGAATGAAAGTGGCCGGCCATGTTTCAAGCCCGAAGAAATACTTGGTAATTATGACCTGGTATTTGGAAAAGCGAAAGCAGGGATAGAAGCCATGGCAACAGGTGCCTGTTTTATTGTTTGTGACTATAGAGGTCTTGGTGAAATGATTACATCAATTAATATGGAATATTGCAGAACGTATAACTTTGGAATGAAGCTAATGCAGAACCCGATTAAAAAGGAGTTAATTCTGCAGGAAATTAAAAAGTACGACTCACATGAAATAAAAAAGGTGTCGTTATATATCAGGAATACATCTAATCTTTTTTCCATTGTATCTGAAATTTAAAATACCTATAAATCGGTTATAGGGATGTTTAAAAACAGTCAAATCGGTAATCATAATTATTCAATAACCAATCATATTTATATCTATTTCATAAATCGCAGGCTCATTTTTTACTATTATTTAAAGAGAAAACATCCTGTTTTATTTAATTACCTGAGTAAAATCTTGAGGCACTTAATGTAAATGTTTTAATATGTTAAGTAACCGCATAGTACTCGTCTGTATTTTAACGGCCGTAATTCATCTTATTGGAATTTCCAGTTTGTCTGCCCGGATAGTGGGCACCAGAACGAAAAGGTTAGCATCCTCCACTTCATTATTTAATATCATTATTCTTTTTTCCCAGTTTGCAAATACCATTCAGGCTCCTTTATTAACCAAGTTTGTTGAAACAAATATTATCCTTCAACATGGTCCGGACAATTCAATTTTTAGATTGATAATATTTTCGTCGACCATAGGCGCAATACTTGGTGCGCTTTCAATACCTACCCTACATCGTTTTATGGAGAAAGGAGTAAATGCTATGTATAAATATAACTCTGTATTTATGGTTGTTATAAAGTCATTGAAAGTATCAACGATCACTCACTTTAAAGACAGTTTTAAAATACCTCTTAAAGACAATTTTTTACGGTTAGGTAAATTTCAAGGATTAAAGATGGGGATTATACTATTGAATATTATCGTTTACGCATTCATAACTGTAAGTGTACTTTCCTGTCTTTATTCTGGATATCTAAATCCATCCCTTAGAACTACATCGCTCTCTATGAGTGGTATTGCCAGTGGGCTGGGAGCAGTAGGGATGTTACTTTTTATTGAACCGTATAATGCTATATTAACAGATAAGGTTATTGAAGGGTCTGTATCTGAAGCCTATTTTAGGCGACATCTTTCATTGGTAATATTGGCAAAAATCATAGGCACTATGGCAGGACAATTTTTATTCATTCCTTTAGCTCATATAATTACCAACCTGGCTTCTTTGTTATAGTTTTATATGATTGAACATTGACGATTTAATGTCGTTTATTTAAGCAAACCTGGTGGAGTGATGGTGCTACCTCCCCTCCTTTTTCCAGCTCTTATGATTGTTGTAAATTGAACAATACACCCTACAGGGCTTAGGTCAAATCATAATCCCTGTCACAGGGCTACACCCTGTGCTGGTATATTTTGCCCTTCCAGCACATACCCACAGTTTTCAACTATCTTTAACCATGGATGATTTTGCTTAATATAAAATAAGAAGTGTACTAACCGTAGCCTTGAATAAGGAGGGAAAGGTAGCACTGTCACCCTTACTGATTACCTAACCCAAACGGCATTGAACATTTTCTAAACTCAACGACATTGATTGACTATTATTTGGACAATTCTTTTTATTATGTGATAGTACCAGGGGCAACTTCTTAATACTTTAAATTTAATAATTGTTTTTATGTTGAATTTTTTATTAATTTAATGTGCCTGTAGCTTTTAATCCATCCGGGAAAATAGCACGGCGCTGTATGTAGCGATAGCTGTACCTCCCATATTTTTACCATCATTTAAACAGTATATTACTATGGATCAACCTGCGGCTGATAATATAGAAGAGCAACCTGTGTCTGAAGATGAAAAGAAGCTTGCTGCGCTTGGTTACAAACAAGAGTTAAGCAGGTCATGGTCGGGATTTTCCAATTTTGCTATTTCATTTTCTATTATTTCCATTCTTAGCGGTTGCTTTACTACTTTTTCGCAGGCGTGGAATAATGGCGGCCCTATTGCCATCTCCATTGGCTGGCCGTTTATTTCCTGTTTTATTTTAATAATTGGTTTCTGTATGGCCGAACTGGCTTCCGCATATCCAACATCTGGTGGTATATACTGGTGGGCGTCAAAACTTGGCGGGGCAAAGGCTGGTTTTTACACCGGCTGGCTTAATTTAATCGGGCTGTTTGCGATTACAGCATCGGTAGTATATGGTGTAGCTATCTTTTTAAATATTGTAATTGGCGCATATTACCCACAATATGCATTAGCCTTTTTTAAAGGGGATGCTATTAAACAGCAGTTTTTCTGGTTTGTGGTGATTATGATTATAAGTACCATATTCAATTGTTTTTATAGCAGCGTACAAGCGATGGTAAATAATATTTCGGTTTGGTGGCATGTATTTGGTGCCGCCGCGATTATTGCAATTCTTATCATCGCACCGGAAAAACACCAGGACGTAAAATGGATATTCACCCATCGAATCAATAACTCAGGGTTTTCTAACGGTAATGTTTACTGGTGTTATGTTTTGCCCCTGGGATTTTTATTGACCCAATATACAATCACTGGCTTCGACGCTTCTGCGCATTTAAGTGAAGAAACAAAAGGCGCTCATATATCTGCCGCTAAAGGTATCTGGCAGTCTATTTTCTACTCTGCCATTGGGGGCTATATTTTATTATTAGGTTTTTTATCTGCAGCAACCAAACCCGATATTGTAAGTTCCTTTGATCCGGCCGTTAATCCTTATGGAAGCGGTTCGGTAATATCGATACTGGAAAATGCGCTAAGTCCTTTTTACTTTAAAATAATATTGCTCATTTCCACTGTTGGTCAATTATTTTGTGCCATCGCATGCCTCACTTCCTGTTCACGAATGATGTTTGCATTTTCCCGCGATGGTGCAGTTCCCGGGCACAAGCTATGGGCCAAAGTGAACAGGTTTCATGTGCCTGTAAAAGCGGTATTGGCATCAGCTATCGTTGGCATTATCATAACGCTGCCAGCGCTATGGAAAAGCCCCAGGGGAATACCCACGGCATTTTACGCGATAGTTTCCATCGGTGTTGTTGGATTATACCTTGCATTCCTTATTCCAATCTGGTTGCGCTGGAGGGCAGGAAATACATTCATGACAGGAGAGTGGAACCTCGGCAAGCATTATAAATGGATGAACCTTGTTGCCATATTTGAAATCGTTGTGGTTTGTTTTTATTTTATCTTACCCTTTGAACCTGCTGCTGTTCCGGGTAATCAAAATTTTAGCTGGCTGGCAGTAAATTATGCACCCATATTGGTCGGCATTATTTTATTATTTTTATGGGTATGGTGGCATGTATCCGTGAAGAAATGGTTTAAAGGTCCCATCAGGCAACTAAATTAAACCAGTCGATACAATCATCTGGAAAAATCGAAATGAGGTATTGAGTTTGCTGAATTTAATTGCGAGAAAAATAATCATGACTGTTTTCTTCCAGGATCCAAAACTCAATGCCTTCATTACACGTGTTCCTATGCTGTCAACGGTTACCGGCATCTCCCTGATAGAAGGAGGGCTTACAAATAAAAATTACCGTATTAATACAGAAACTTTAAGTTGTGTTTTACGGGTGAGCGATAGTGGCCCAAACTTGTTAGGCATTAATCGGGAAAATGAAAAAATTAATTCACAGCGTGCATTTGAAGCAGGTGTTGGCCCTGCAGTTATTGATTCATCAATAGAGGACGGCCTTTTACTGATCAGCTGGATTAATGGAAAAACGTTGCATGCAAATGACCTGAGGAATAATTCCGCCTTGCTGAGGAAAATTAGCGCTTCATTACAAAAACTTCATGCGGGTATGGCTTTCGAGGGGAACTTTCATTTTCCTTCCATACGTAAAAAATATCTGCAGACGGTTCTGGAGAACAACTATTTCATTCCGGACAAATACCTGGCAATGGAAACTTTGATAATAGCACTGGAAGATGCCCTTGCCAGGCATCCGGAACCATTGGTGCCATGTCATAACGATCTGCTTGCTGAAAATTTTATGTATGATGGTGATAAGATCTGGATAATTGATTATGAATATTCGGGTCAGAATGAACCATCTTTTGAAATCGGTAACCTGGTCGGTGAAAGCCGGCTATCAGAAAAAGATATAACAACATTATGTGAAGCTTATTGGCCTCAGGAGGCTCCCGCAAAATTGCATCGGGTTCTTGCCTGGTCAATGATTGCGCGGTTTGGCTGGGTGGCCTGGGCATCCATCCAGGAAGCAGTTTCAAGAATTGATTTTGATTATAGAACCTGGGGACTTAAAAAATGGACTTCGGTATTGCCCGAATTGAAAAGCGATTATTACCATCAGATTTTAAATAACATCAAACAACGATAGTCATGAATACCTTACCTGCTGAAGCAAATATAGTAATCATTGGCGGTGGCGTTGCAGGGGCATCTATTGCTTATCATTTGGCAATGCGAGGAGAAACAGATGTTGTGATCATTGAGCGCGATGCCCTGACCAGCGGTTCCACTTTTCATTCGGCAGGCTTGGTTGGACAACTAAGAAGCTCTGTAACCCTTACTTCTATGATGATGTATGGGGCGGAATTATATAGAAGGATGTCTAACGACCCTGACACAGACCCGGGTTGGGTAGAATGTGGCGGCATCCGGCTGGCATGTACCCCGGAGAGAGTACTGGAGTTAAAAAAACAGGTAGCATGGGCGACAACCTTCGGCCTGCCCCTGTTAGAAATTTCACCGGAGCGGGCAAAAGAACTTTTTCCCTTAATGGATACAAAAAATGTTTTAGCGGCAACCTATCTGTCAACAGACGGGTACCTTGACCCAAGCCTGCTTTGTAATTCGCTGGCAAACCAGGCCCGGCAGTTAGGCGTAAAAATATTTCAACATACGCGTATAACGGCTATCAACAAGCGAGGTAACCAGGTCGTTTCTGTCAACACGGATAAGGGGATCATTAAAACAGGAAAAGTGGTGGCGGCGTGTGGCCTCTACACTGCTGAAGTTGCACGGATGTTAGATATAAGGGTTCCAATTGTACCTATGAGCCATCAATATTTTGTTACGGGAGCTTTTAGGCAGGTGAATAAAAATACTCCAAGATTACCAACACTTCGTGATCCTGATACTTTAATCTATTTCCGGGAAGACGGTGCCGGCCTGGTAATGGGCGGTTATGAACGAAATGCTGCACCGGCTTTCTTAACCACTGAATATATAGATGAAGTACCCAGCGATTTCAATGGAAAGTTGTTGCCAGAAGATATGCAACGCCTGGAAGAAATAATGATAAACGCTTCATCGCGCGTGCCTGCTATGGATACTGCCCCTATCCGTAAGATCATTAATGGCCCGGAAGCATTTACACCAGATAATGAATATTGCCTGGGACCAACTGCAGTAAAAGGATTTTTTGTTGCAGCCGGTTTTTGTGCGCATGGTATTGCCGGCGCCGGTGGTGTTGGAAGAGAAATGGCTGCCTGGCTTATCGATGGTCATCCCACGCTGGATCTATGGGAGATGGATGTACGCAGGTTCGGAGCTCAATACAAATCGTATTCTTATACATTGGCGAGAGTATTGGAAAATTATGAAACGTATTATGATATACGTTACCCGGGTGATGACCGCAAAGCAGGGAGGCCATTGAAGATGAGTTCAGCCTACGAATGGCACGAAAATAACGGGGCAGTCTTCGGAGAAAAATCGGGCTGGGAAAGGGTGAATTATTATACAACAAATGAAAACCCTGCTTATGAATCGTTAAGACCGGAAGGCTGGTCAGGTAAAAACTGGAACACGGCTATAATAACAGAAGCATTGGCCACCAGGGAAACTATCGGACTGTATGATGAGTCTTCCTTTTCTAAAATCGAAATTTCAGGAGAGGGGGCGGCGGCATTACTAGAATACCTATGCGCCAATACTGTAAACAAAGGAAAAGGATCAGTAACCTATACACAAATGCTGAACGACCTTGGCGGTATTGAAAGTGATATAACGATTACACAAACGGATGATAATATTTTTCGCATGATCTCCGGTACGGCGCTGCATACACATGACTGGTCATGGCTCTCCGATCATTTACCTGGTGATGGCTCAGTTATAATAAGAAATGTTACAGCTTCTTTAACCTGTTTTGGTTTATGGGGACCTGCGGCCAGGGATATGTTGCAACACCTGGTAGATATTGATTTGTCAACACCAGTTATGCCTTTTTTAAGCATGCGCGAAACAAGCATTGGTGGCATACCGGTACAATTGGTAAGAGTAACGTTTGTGGGTGAATTGGGTTATGAAATTTATGCTGATAATGAAAAGGGATTGGAATTATGGGAATTGCTATGGAAAATTGGACAACCATTTGGCCTGGTTGCCTGCGGCTATAAAGCCATCGATGCCCTGCGAACCGAAAAAGGATACCTGTATTGGGGGGCAGATATCACACCAGCGGAAACCTGTTTCGAAGCAGGGTTAGGTTTCGCCGTTGCGAAAAATAAAGATTTCAAGGGTAAGAAAGCACTGATGGGAAAACCGGTTTTAAAAAAACTGGTCACCATTCTATTGGATGATCCGCGCGCGGTTGTATTGGGAAATGAGCCAGTGAAGGTTGAAGGCCGATTGGGTGGCCGCGTTACATCTGGTGGTTACGGCCCTTTTATCGCCTCGTCTGTTGCGTTTGCTTACTTACCAGTTGCATTATGCGCAGTGGAGTCGGGGGTTGAAATACTGGTATTTGGAAATTGGGTCAAAGGTAAGATTTCAAAAGGACCTTTGTATGATCCGAAGGGATTGAAAGTAAGGGGGTGAAAGCGCTAAAAGTCTACCTGAGATGAAATGGTCTATTTAGTACGGAAAAGATTCTACGTTCATTCATAACGTTCCTTTCCGTGCCAGTTCTTGACTGAACTGTTTATTTTTTTTTTAGCGTTTTTTACCTGGCATTATTCAGTGCCTTGCTAATCGCATTATTATACATATAAAATTCTTGAATGATAAGTGAAAATATTTATATTGCACTCCTCATTTCCATTTATACCGACTATAGGAATTGGAATTGATTACTTTAAAACTTAATAACTCCCATCTAAACATCCACAACATGAAGCTACTTTTATTTCAAGCCCTTAAAATCAAATCATCGTTATTGTATATGACTTTAATAGTCAGCATTGTAATGCTGGCTTCGAGTTGTAAAAAAAATCCACCCGAATCAAAGCTTAAAATAACAATATTAGCCGCAGGATTAAAGAATCCTATCGGGGTTGAACTTTATAAAAATGGCGGTGTGCTGGTTGCAGAAGGTGGAACCGGCAACAACGACGGAAAGGTGGTACTAATTACACCTGACGGTAAAAAAGCAGATCTCATTACCGGTTTTCCGTCCTTAATTTTTGAAGGTGATGAGCCGGATGGTCCAACACATCTGCTACTTTCGGATGGTGTATTGTATGTCCTGGGAACAGGACGTAAAATGTATAAAGTTAATGCGTTTGCACTAAAACCAGGAGCACCCTTAAAAGCTTCCGACCTTAGCGTAGAAAACATCGGTGCGTTTGTTTTGGGGCAGGGTTTCCTGGATTCACATCCCTATGGCATTGTTGCAGGCCCTGGTGGAGATCTATATATAGCCGATGCTGGTGCCAATGCCATTATCCATCGCGGAAAAACTGGTACTCTTAGTATATTGGCCAAAGTGCCAGGCATACCCAATCCAACGCCCGTGGGTCCGCCCCAAATTGAAAGTGTACCTACGGGTATAATTTATGATGGGCAAAACTTTTTTGCAACAACCTTATTAGGATTCCCATTTCCTCCGGGAAAATCTCTTATCTATAAAATATCTCCAGCTGGTATGGTATCCGTTTTCCAACAAGGCTTTACCAGCCTCGTTGATATAGCAGCGGGAGGATCATTAGGCCGTCTTGTTCTAGGACATGGTACATTTGGAACCATGGGCTTTGCTCCCAACTCAGGTACCCTTACATGGGCAAATGGATCATCTGCGACTTTACTCGCAGGTGGATTAAACCTGCCCGCCGGACTAAAGCAAGCCGATGCACATACTTGGTATGTAACCAGCCTTGGTGACGGTACTGTTTCTAAAGTAGAATACTAATTACATCGCAAGAAAGAATTCACAAGATTTTTTAAACAGCAACGCTCAATGTTTCATAGACATTGAGCGTTGCTGTTTATGTAGATAGAGTACCCATGATAAAAGGCTTCAATAATACTTGAATCGATATATAAGTATTATGATGGAAATAAAAATTACCCCGTTCATAAACTATGTATTGGATTTGCTAATGCTGCTTTTATTGATTGATAACCCATAACAATCTACGCGATAATTACAGAAACAAGAATAGTTAACATAAACATCCCTGCATTTATATATATTCTGTAAAAAAAATTTTACAGCCATTGATGCAATATAAAGTTGCCAGAAAAATTATTTGATATTTATCAAATTACCGCAGTGTAAAGACATAGTAGATTTATGGTTTCTAAACTAAACCACTTAATCAACTTCAAAAAAATCTTTATGGAAAAGTTATATTCTTTATCCCGCTATTTTATCCTGGTTATAATTCTTTCGCACTTTAGTTCAAATTCACCAGCCCAATCTAATAAATTTACCGGGTTCTACATCAATACCCAGGGTGATACAATAAGAGGAAGTTTTCCGCGGTATATCCAGTGGAATCATAATCCGGACAGCATCACATTTATACCAATTCAAAGCCGCAATCATGAAATTCTAACTCCCTCTTTTTGTGCAGAGTTTCATATTGATGGCTATGAGACATATATTGCATTTCATGGTAAAAGAATGATCAACCCGATGATATTTTCCCGGTCTGACACTAAAGACGATGCGGACAGGTATGATACAATTACTACTTTTTTAAGGGAATTTGCTATAACTGAAACCCACACGTTTTATATCTACAAAGACAAGAATAGATTTAATTTATACTACTCCACAAATGAAGGAGTAATAGAAGAACTGCTGCAAAAAGTATATGTTGTGGACAACTCCAGCATTCAATCAATGACATATAAAGAGCAACTCCAAACGTTGTTTCCTGAGAAAACAGGAGAAATCGGCCGCTTGCTTTATACCGAGGAAAGCCTGGCGGCATTTCTCGGTAAGCAAAAGAAAGCTATCATTCCCGTAAAAAAAGGACAAAGGGAATATGGCGGATTTTATATCTCTGGCGGGGTTTCCTTAAACTCGTTAAAATTCTCCCCAAACGTATCAATGGAATTTAGCGAGAAAAATTATGAGTCCCGTCAGGTTCCTCTTGTGGCAATCGGATATATTGTGCCCTTTAACAGGAATTTTAGCCGCGTATTTTTCCTCCCGCAAATCAAAATCTCCTCATTGAAACATACTGCAAAGACATTGTATCATAATGCTTACCCGGTTAATTCAACTACTTTCCAATCGTCTCCTGTTATATCACTAGGATTCAATTTTGGATATAATATTATCAATCATCCTGATCTCAAAGTGTCTCTCGCGCCTGGCGCAGGCCTCAACTTCCTGATGAAATTTAAGCACATCGAAACGTATGAGTTTAACGCAACAAATTCTACAACAGTTGTAACCGCGATGGATCATTTAAAACCCATTGTAGATTTGCAGGCAACTGTAATTATAAAAAACAGGTATGTTATTTGGTCAGCTTACAATTTCCCCACACACATTACTATTTACCCGGCTACGAAAGATAAGTTTTCGTCAAAGCAGCTGGGAGTGGGGTATAAATTTAAATAGGTGGTTAGTTGGTCGGGGACAGCTTTGCAAAATTCTTATCGGTACAATTTACCTAAACATCTGTTTTTATCTTTAGGATTTAAAATAACGGGTATTTTTAATTTATATATTCGTTTTATTTTATATCCTGTCTTTCAAATAGATCAGTATATTTTTCAAAAGCGTATACTATTTACCGTTGTAATCCGTAACTACTTTTAGAATTTATCTTTTTATAAGTTCTTCAATTAGATTATTTGTTGATGTTGGTAACAGCGAAAGTATTTGACTTGCAGTTTTGTAAGTTATGTCAGATTAGAAAATAAGCTGCCTGATAATGTTTGTGCAATATCGGTCCTGCGTCCTAAAGGAAGGATCTGCTATTAGTTCTGGCACTGAATCATGTATCGGAGGAATAAACAGTATCTTTTATACTGGCGATCAAACAATCATGCTAAAATAATTGAATAACTGACTTGCTCCTTTTAACAGTTTAAAATTTTTAATGTGTCTCATTAAAAAAAACATGAGTATTACTTGTATTAAATAAAAACTTCTTGTACCTTCTTTTTTTTAATCAATACCTGCGTGGCTCTATCGGTATTGATCAGGTTTTTTCTCTTACCTATATTAATTAACATCTAAATTATTTATTATGTCTGTAATTCTTATTACCGGAAGCAGTTCGGGAATTGGCCTGGCCACTGCACTTCATCTTGCAAGAAAGGGTCATAAAGTTTATGCCACCATGCGTAATCCGTCCGTTTCATCGCTATCTTCCATCAGCGATAAAGAGCATCTTAACTTAGAGACACTTGCGCTCGATGTAAATAGTGATGAGTCAGTTGAAAAAGCGGTGAAAAAAGTGCTTGACAAGGAGGGTTTTATTGATGTATTAATAAATAATGCTGGAGTGAGTGCATTGGGGCCCGTTGAAGAATTACCCCTGGAGGCTTTTAGAAATGATATGGAAACAAATTATTTTGGAACACTGCGTTGCATCCAGGCTGTGTTACCATCGATGCGTGTGAGAAAGGCAGGCACAATTATCAATAATTCTTCCATTGCAGGTAAGATATATAATAACTTTCATGCTTCATATGCTCCTACAAAAGCTGCCGTTGAGGCTCTTAGCGAATGCCTCGCACAAGAAGTACAACCACTTGGTATAAGAGTGGTTTTAGTAGAACCCGGAGTTATTGAAACTCCTATCTTCTCTAAAGTCTCTCAGACACCCGG
>JBDSBP010000632.1:0-1502 GCA_039921525.1 Chitinophagaceae bacterium
CCTGTGGCCGTTTGGGTCCCGCCACAGTGGGTTCTATTGATGAAATATCCAATTCAACAATATCAGTATAATTAATATTTTCATTGCCGGTTCGCCACAGCATGTTAGCCTTGCAATAATCTTCCACCAATCTTACCTGTTCTTCAGTCCGGTTACTTTTACGCATATATTCCAGCGTCTTATCATCAATGGGGAAATAAGTAATAGTGCAGCCGAATTCCGGAGACATATTTCCAATGGTGGCCCGGTCAGGAACGGAAAGTTTATCGAGACCTGATCCAAAAACTTCCACAAATTTTCCAACTACTCCATATTTTCTTAAAAGCTCTGCAATAGTCAATACCAAATCTGTAGCAGTTGAACCTAACGGAAGCTTGCCTGTAAGTTTTAAACCTATTACTTCAGGCATTATAAAATAAATGGGTTGACCAAGTAATGCGGCTTCTGCTTCAATTCCTCCGACACCCCAGGCTACTACCCCAATTCCGTTGACCATAGGTGTATGACTATCTGTTCCCACCAATGTATCGGGAAAAATTTCTCCATTTCTCTCGATTACACCCTTAGATAAATATTCCAGGTTTACCTGGTGGCAAATGCCCATTCCCGGTGGAACCACGCTAAAATTATTAAATGAATTTTGCGCCCATTTTAAAAACTGGTATCGTTCTTCATTGCGCTTATACTCTTCGTCCATATTACGGGAATAAGAATACTCTGTTCCAAAATAATCGACCTGTACGGAGTGGTCAATTATAAGATCAACGGGTATCAACGGATTTATCTCATCAGGATTTTTTCCTTTCCTCGCTATTTCTGCCCGAAGAGACGCAATATCCACAACAGCCGGAACGCCGGTAAAATCCTGCATCAGTACACGGGCCGGTTTAAAAGGAATATCTTTATCTGAGCCAACAGGTTTCCATTGAAGAATAGTTTCTATATTTTCTTTGGTTATAGCGAAATCATCAAAATTGCGTAGTGCATTCTCCAATAAAATCCTGATAGAAAAAGGCAATTTATTAATATCGTGTCCCTGTTTGCCCATTTCTTCAAGACTGAAATATGTGAATGTGCCGTTTTTGGTGGTCAATAATCTTTTTACCTGGTAGGGGTCTTTAGACATGGTTTACTTTTTTTCGGTTGTCAGTATTTCTCAAAATTAAATTTCTTAAAACTCAAAGATCTGCTATGTAAGCCATTTCCGAATTTTAATATGGGTGCAGCCCATACAATCAATGATCTGTATTATGATAATTTTTCATCAAGCCCTTTCGTTGGAATAATAAATAACGGTATTAGACTGTGATGTAAAACATTCTCCGCTACACTTCCTACTAATATTTTTTCTAACCCATGCCTGCTGTGTGTACCCATAACAATTATATCGACGTTCAATTCTTTTGCAGTGTTTAATATAACTTCCGGGAAAACACCATTTCCCACAATTATCTGAATCGTTTCATCCTTTAAATGTTGTTTTGATTTATCCAGGTAATTTT
>JBDSBP010000633.1:0-20044 GCA_039921525.1 Chitinophagaceae bacterium
GAAACTGACAGGATATTATCGGGAACGTTTATAAAATACCACATATATCTGGTGCAACATTGCGGGGGCAAGCCCTGCCCCTACAAACGCCATGACTGCATACGAAACTTACAGGATATTATCGAGAACATTTATTAAATACCAGATGTATCCGGTGCAACAGGGCGTTTGTAGGGACAGGCTTTCGAAGTTTTGAAAACTTCGCAACACAGGTGTACCTTTGCCCTCCGTAAAAAAGATACTTTAGCTATGGAACTCAGCAAAAATTATATTCCAGCCTCTATCGAAGAAAAATGGTACCAGCATTGGCTGAACAAAAAATATTTTAACAGCTATCCTGATGAACGCACGCCGTTTACTGTTGTTATTCCACCGCCGAATGTAACCGGTGTGCTCCACATGGGACATACGCTAAATGAAACCGTGCAGGATATACTTGTTCGCAAAGCAAGGATGACCGGCTTCAACACCTGCTGGGTACCTGGGAGCGACCATGCCTCCATCGCCACAGAAGCAAGAGTGGTAAACATGCTGAAAGAAAAAGGCATCGATAAAAATGATCTTAGCCGGGAAGAATTTTTACGCTATGCTTTTGAATGGAAAGAAAAATATGGTGGCATCATTTATAACCAGATAGAAAGACTGGGTTGCAGTGTTGACTGGAACCGCGTTACTTTCACCATGGACGACCATTACTATAAAGCGGTAATGACCGTTTTTGTAGAACTGTATAATAAAGGATGGATCTACCGCGGGGCGAGGATGATCCACTGGGATCCTGCAGCTCAGACTGCCCTTAGCGACGAAGAAGTGGAATACAAAGATCTGCAGGGAAAGCTCTATTACCTGAAATATTATTTAGAAGATACGGCATCGGGCCAGGCAGGCCACAACTATATCAGCATAGCCACTCAACGCCCCGAAACAATCATGGGCGATACCGCCATTTGTGTAAACCCTACGGATGACCGTTATAAACATCTTAAAGACGCCTTCGCATTTGTTCCTCTCATCAACCGCCGAATACCAATAATTTTCGACGATTATGTTTCTACGGATTTTGGAACCGGCGCCCTGAAAGTTACACCGGCCCACGATATTAATGATTACAATCTTGGATTAAAATATAATCTCGAAGTAATAGATACATTGAATGAAGATGGCACACTTAGCGAAGCAGCTCAGATATTTGTGGGAGAAGACAGGTTCATCGCCCGAAAAAAAATTATCGCTACATTAAAAGAACAGGATTTTCTTTTAAAAGAAGAAGATTATCCAACAAGGCTTGGCTATAGTCAGCGCACCGGGTCTGTAGTAGAGCCAAGGATCTCCACGCAATGGTTTGTAAAGATGAAAGAAATGGCCGGTCCTGCTTTGAAAGCGGTTACAGAAGAAAAAATCCTTATCCATCCAGGCGATAAATTCCTGGCAACATATAAATATTGGATGGAGAATGTAAAGGACTGGTGCATCAGCCGTCAACTCTGGTGGGGACAGCAAATTCCGGCATGGTACGATACCTCCGGAAGATTTGTCGTAGCACATAATGAGGAGGAAGCGAAGAGAATCTATAAGGAACAATATTTAAATCCGGATGCTATATTAACCCAGGATGAAGACGTATTGGACACCTGGTTCTCTTCCTGGCTCTGGCCAATGGAGGTTTTCAGGGGTATTAGCAACCCAGGCAATAAAGACCTGCAATATTATTATCCTGCATCTGTATTGGTAACAGGACAGGATATCATTTTCTTCTGGGTAGCCCGCATGATCATGGCAGGAATGGAGTTTGAAAAACAGATCCCTTTCCCACATGTTTATTTCACCGGCATGGTACGCGACAAGCTAGGTCGAAAAATGAGCAAGAGTTTAGGTAACTCACCCATCCTGCTGGACTTGATCGATAAATACGGTGCAGACGCGGTACGCTTTGGTATCATGATCTCCTCCCCTGCCGGTAATGATTTGCTGTTCGATGAGAACAGCCTGGAGCAAGGCAGGAATTTCAATAATAAAATATGGAACGCGCTAAAGCTCGTTAAAATGTGGTCAGAACGAACGGCCAGCGAAGATGCAGGGGTTGAACAACAACAGTCATCATTGTTTGCCATCGACTGGTTTGAAAACCGGTTAAGGCAGGCAAGCACGGAGATCGATACTTTAATGCAACAGTTCCGACTAAGCGAAGCATTAAAGACTGTCTATTCTTTGATATGGGATGACTTCTGCAGCTGGTATCTTGAATGGATCAAACCTGGTTTTGAGTTACCCATACCCGCAACTGTCTACCATAAAACGATTGGCTTTTTTACGAACCTGATGCAATTGTTGCATCCGTTCATGCCTTTTATTACGGAAGAGATTTATCATCTATTGGAAGATAGAAAAGATGATTTGTGTGTGAAACAATTCGCAACCATATTACCAGCGGATACTGAAATTCTTGCCAGGGCCGGTTTGTTAAAAGAAGTAATTACTGCGATACGAGACACAAGAATTAAGAACCAGATAAAACCCAAAGAAGAAATTCAATTGTATATCCAGACCCAATCTGTAGAAACTTACCGGAACATACAATTTATTTTGGCAAAGCAGGTTAATGCCAAAGCCATTCATTTTACTTCCGAACCAATTGAGAACACAATTGCCATTGTTACGGGAAAAGACAAATTCTTTATAGCCTCTGATCAACCGGTTAATACCGCCAGTCAAAAGGAAGATCTGGTAAAAGAATTACAATACCTTACCGGCTTTATAGTTTCTGTAGATAAAAAGCTTGGCAATGAACGGTTTGTTCAAAATGCCAAACCCGAAGTGGTTGAGCTGGAAAGAAAGAAAAAAGCTGATGCGGAAACGAAAATCAAAGTGATAGAAGAAAGCCTGGCGAATTTGTAATCTCCGTAAACCTATACCGTTTAAAGTTAGGACACTGTAAACTTCATACGCAAACCTTATAGGTTTACCCGCATAGGCCTACCGAATAATATTCACTGGCAAAACAAACTCAAAGCGGCTTGAACCCCTTCCGCCAAAGAGATCCCTGTCTAATAAATAACTATATCTAAACCCAAGGCTCAGCGGCAATTGGTTCCACCATTTCGTATCAAAAAACACTTCTGTACCGGTTGAACGGAAGTTGGCGGAATTGCTTCGCGCATCGGTAACCTTTGTATAATCATAAAAAACGTTTGCCCGTAACCGTAATAAGTAAATAATATTACCAAAGCCCGCATCCGGGTAGGCCAACGGGAAATGATAATTGACTCCCCATTTTATCATCTGGTGAAAATTCTCCGAAGTATACCCCCTTGAAAACGGGAAATTATTGGAAAAACTTCGCTGGTTCAACGTATCCTTCTGTTGAAAAGCCGTATTCAGTACCAGGTTGTGATTAACAAATAAACCCGGCAGGTATAAGTAACCTGAAGCCAGGAACTGGTTAGCATCAAAGTTCGAAATCGCCCTCTTATAATTAATCAGGATCGACTGTGCAAAACGCGGATAGATATGTTGTTTGGCCTGCTGTATTTGATTATAAAAACTGATATACATATTAATATAACTGAAAGACTGATCACCTAAACTGTCTTTATACACACCTTTAAAATTGGGCTTATTAAACACATAGTCGGCCCCGATATTTAAACCGGTGAAATTCCTTCCTTTACTAAGTGTGAAAGGCAATTGTAATCCAGCCCGTACCTCTGCTTCATTCCAATAGATCCGTTGGCCATGATATAATCCTCTTCTGTCAAACGTATAATCCGCGCCTGCTGAGATGTAAGGAAACAAAGCACCATAAGTGGTATTAAATCCCAATTGCTTAAATTGTTCATTACGATTATAACTAAAAAATAATTCAGACTGCAATGTGTTCAATACGTTTTCACCAACAAGGGAAAATGAATATACCGGGTCATCTACAAGTGGATGCAGGCTATGAAAATTAAGCAATTGGTAGGAAGCAGAATAGTTGCTTACCTTTAACTCTGACGGGCTAGAGAATCCGCCAACAGGATTTTTATCGATGGCTGAAATGCCGAAGCTCGGCAGAGGCGAGGCAAAAGCCGCACCTGCAAAGGGTTCCCACACCAGTTGTTTTTTGCTAATGGAAGTTAACCGATTGCCATAAACAGTGAAGTGGCTCCAGAATAATGAATCAGAACTAACGGCTGGCTGGTAATCACCGGTATTACTCACTGGATCAGGCTGCACCAGCCGAAATAATTGATGCTTCGACACTGAGTATGCGAATATGCGATCGCTGGTACCATGGGATGCGCTAAAATAAACGGTATCATTTTGAATGACCGGGAAACCTATTACATTATAAGAAAAAGGAGTGAGGTAACTATTGGTTCCTTTTACGCCATCTATCAAAGTGAGTGACATTTGCCCTGCGGTATTTTTAACGGCGGCGATCACCTGCCTGGCATTATAAAATTTAGGAAAAGTATAAATTAATTTATCAGGATTAGGAACCTCAGTTATCAGTTGACCGGTACCAGCATCGAGAAAATGCAATTCACTCTGTCCCAATATATTTATAAACACCGCCACGATCGTTGTTCCATCGGCACTTATATCCGGAGAAAAATACTTGGAGCGCCTGGTAAGCGAACGTTGAATACCTGTTTTAGTATCCAGCACTTTTAATTCACTGTAATCTTTCCAGCCCCAGCGAAGGTCCGGGCGATAGGATGCATAAACGATATTTCCATTCCTGTATGAAAATTGATTATCCAGAGAATAATCCCTCACCCGTAATTTTCTTTCCGTGTTCCCTGACCGGATCATAAAAGCAGGTATGTGTTTATAACTGTCTTTCATAAATACGAGGGTACTATCATTAACCACTGCAGGATATTCTTCATCAGCAACAAAATGCGCAGGTGCTTTTGCTGCCGCAGGTTTAACAGCAAAACCAGGCTGGGATTGAAAATAAGATAAAACCTCTTGTCGAAAAGTTTTATAGTCTTTATCAGCATATTTTTTTACAGCTTTCTGGAAAGGATAGAACAGTCCCTTATATGCAGCGGCATCCTGTGTAACTTTCTTCCAGAAATCATTGCCATATTTTTCCCTGCCATAGGCTGCCAGCATATATCCCAGCCTGTAATGATCCGGGGTGAAATCCCGATAAGATCCGTTTCGCAATTTCATCCACGAATAATTTTTACCCGCTTCCCATAATGAACGGTAGTCGTTAAAGAAAGAAGGTAATCGGCCCCTGCCCTGGCTGCTTACATTGGTTTCATTGTACACCGCATCGCCTTCATAAAACCAGTCGGGAACAACCAGGCTATTGGCCAATGCCTGTCCCTCTTCTCCAAACACTATCCGCATTACCCTTGACAAGCCGACGTTAAAATTATTATTTTGTTGCACATGCCGGAATTCATGAATGGCTAATTGTTCCGGCCAGGGAAGGCTACCCAACGTGAAACTGTTTTGAGGTGGCGTAAGATAAAATTCACTACGATACGGACCCAGGCCAACATATGCATTGGAGTAGGTGGTTTGATTATGTAATACAATATCTATCTTATGCGTGCGTTCGCCAATGGACGGAGATGTTGGCGCACTTAACTGCTGAACGATTCCTGCAACCTGCCTGCCTATCGAATCAAGTCCTTTAGGAAAAATGACTCTTGTCGCCGGGTTGTTGACCTGGCTCCATTTTACAGATGGCGGGTTACCTCCAAACCGTTGTGAAAATACAGTACCGGTTATCATCAGCAGGATAGCAGAAAGCAAAAATTTCATATGTTGTAAATATATGGCATTTCATGATTTCAGGTGTGAGGTATGAGGCTTGAGGTATGAGGTATGAGGTATGAGGTATGAGCAAATACCCTTAGAAAGTCTTACTTTTAATTTACATAAGAATAACCTTCTAATCATTAAAAAAATGATCAAGATACGAAAGGCCGGCACCTATGAAATTAACACGATCAAAAACCTTGCAGATGCCATCTGGCCGGCCACTTATAAAAAACTGCTTTCCCCCGACCAGATAGATTATATGATGAACCTCTTCTACAGCCCTTCTTCACTGGCAGAACAATTTACTAAACATACTTTCCTTATTGCGTATGTAGACAATGAACCTGCCGGCTTTGCTTCTTATTCTCCTTCCGCCAATACCGGAACATACAAACTGCATAAAATATATGTAAACACAACCCTCCAGCGCCGTGGACTGGGAAAGGCATTGATCAATTTTATTGTAGAAGAATTGAAATCCTCCGGAGGATCAGCTTTAGAGCTGAATGTTAAACGCGATAACCCGGCCCGCTTGTTTTATGAGAAATTGGGATTCGAAGTCATGAGGGAAGAAGATATTAATATTGGGAATAACTACTGGTTGCAAGATTATGTTATGCGCATCAGCATTCACGGAATCTTGTGAAGAAGAATTCTGCTTCTGACATAAAAATTCTGTAAATGCTACTTCCCCATCGCCGCCTGTTTCATCTGGTGCGTCAATTCTGCTCCGAAATATTTCTCAATTCTTCTTTCAACAAAATATATTACGGGAGTAAGAATAATTGCCATGGTAAACTTATACGCATAATTCATCATGCCGATCGCCAGGATCTGCTGCCAGGAAAATCTCCCCAGGAAAGCAATAAAAAGCACTACGTAACTATCTACCAATTGTGAAACTAATGTTGAACCCGTTGCCCTTAACCATATATGTTTTTCACCGGTAGCCCGTTTGATTCGGTGAAATATCGTTACGTCAACGAGCTGACTTACGAGGAACGCAACGAGGCTGCCAACAATGATACGCATCCCCTGTCCAAAAACCCCGGTGAAAGCGTCCTGCATATTGGGTACGCCGCCATCCACATTACTGGTTATCCAAAAATCAGCAGCAGGCACATGAATAGCCAGGTAAAACATTAAGAAAGCATAGGAAATGAGTGCCACAGCCGTGTAAGAAATTCTTTTCACTGCTTTGGGACCATAATATTCATTAATGATATCGGTCATGACAAATTCCAATGGCCATAATAATACGCCACAGGTTAATGTGAATGACAACCCTGATTGTCCGAATAAGGTTACATTAGCCGGCGATAAGTTAAACAATTTTTCAAGTGAGAATAATTTTCCACCAATGCACTCTGCAATGAGTGCATTGGCCACAAAAAACGAAGTAAAAAAAATAAACAGCCTGGTTGGTTTGTCCTTAAGAATGGAATGTATCATTTCAGCAGCATATATATTTGAAAAATAAAACAAAGAAAGTTTGTGATAAATAACCAGGCTGGTTGAATAAATTTAAAAGATCTTTCTTTAAATAACAACGCCACCAGCCATAAATTAGTGAGCCCGTTAAACACGATGGATAAAAACAACCCCGCTACCATAATGCCTGATTTAATCCCTTTATCCGGCATTAAATTAAAATAGCCCATTAACAGCGTAATCACCATGCACAGATTATATATGAACGTAACTCTTGCAAGAAATAATAAAGTCTTCATTATTCTTCAATTTACGTTCAAGCATTCACAAATCTATGTTCCCTTGTCCAAAATCGACAATTATCCTTAAAATACCATTATTTTGCGGGGAATAATCAATGACCGCGTATGAAATCTAGTTTTTGGAAGAAGGCGATGCCTCATATTATTGCAATTGGTATTTTCCTGGTGGTGGCTGCCGTTTATTGTCAGCCAGCCCTTCAAGGCAAAGTGCTGGAAAATGTGGATAATCAGGGGTGGAGAGGAATGGCTCAGCAGTCATTTGAGTTCAAAGAAAAATATGGACACTTCCCTTACTGGACCAACAGCATGTTCAGCGGCATGCCCGGTTACCAGATCGCTTTTGAAACACCTAATAAAATTTCCATTGGCATCCTGCATAATTACATTTTTACCTTGGGGCTCCCCAAACCTGTTAATTTCTTTTTCCTGGCCTGTATAATGGCTTATTTTCTTTTTATGGTTTTGCGCGTAAATCCCTGGCTCGGAATAATGGGAGCTATCGCCTATGCCTACTCTACCTACGATCCTATTATCATAGCTGTGGGGCACGATACCAAAATGATCTGTATTGGTTATGCCCCTGGTGTTATTGCATCCTTGATGTTGATATTTCAAAAACGCTATATTATCGGTACGGTGTTAACTTCTTTATTCGCCGCCATGATCCTCTGGCAAAATCATATCCAGATAACCTATTACACGTTGATTATTGCCGTGGCCATAGGCATTGCGTATTCCGTGCATTCCGTTCGCAATGGCGCGATAAAAGATGTTGTCATCGCCGCTTCGTTGGCTGCTTTATCAGGACTGGTGGCGCTGGGGGTTAACATCATCAATCTCTGGCCCATGAACGAGTATGTAAAAGAAACGATGCGTGGTGGGCGTTCAGAACTAACTGATCCTGCGAACCCGAAGAATAAAACCAAGGGAGGCTTTGATAAAGATTATGCCTTTACCTGGAGTTACGGCATTGCTGAAAGTCTTACTGTGATGGTACCCGGATTGTATGGTGGTGGCTCAAGTGGAAACCAGCTATCGTCGGGAAACTCCAGTTTTGCCGATAAACTAACAGAAGTAGGACAGCCCGAAGAAAACGGCCTACGTATGGCTAACAGTTTAGCTTACTGGGGACCTCAACAACAGGGCACTTCGGGGCCCGTTTACCTCGGTGCCGTAATATGTTTTTTAACGATCCTCTCCCTGGTATTTATAAATCATTGGGCAAAATGGGGCCTTGCAGGGGCTTGTATTTTTGGGTTTATTCTTGCCTGGGGAAGACATTTCGAAACGGTCAATTATTTTTTATTCGATTATCTGCCTCTCTACAATAAATTCCGGGCACCTACCATGGCCTTGGTAATTCCACAACTTTGTTTTCCGATACTAGCCTGCCTGGGAGCAAATGAACTATTGTTTGGTGGTTTAAAAAAAGAAGAAGCCTGGAAAAAATTTAAACTGGCATCAACCTTTACACTGGGTATTTTTGCATTGCTATTCATCATGTATGTAAGTTTTGATTATACGGGTCCCAACGATGGCAGGGTAAAACAAAACTTTGTTTCCGGCATGATACAGCAGGCTTCACAAAGCCAACAAACTAACCCCCAGCTACAACAGCAGGCTGAACAACAGGCGTCGCCCCAGGTAAGACAGCAGGCGGAAGATTTCGCTCGCGGGCTCATGAACGGAATTAAAGAAGACCGAAAAAGCTTATTTGGGAAAGATCTGTTGCGTTCCTTGCTACTGGTAATTTTGGCCGCGGGCTCCATTGCATTATATCTTAAAAATAAACTAAGCTCCATATTAGCCTTAACAGCATTGGTATTACTCAGTTCTTTTGACTTGCTAGCAGTGGGTAAGCGGTACCTTAATAATGATAATTTTGTTGACCCTACGGATTTTGAATCTGTATTTACACCAACATCCGCTGATCTAAAAATAAAAGCCGATACCGGCTATTACCGCGTCTTCGATCAAACGGCCAATAGCCCCTTTGAAGATGCCCGCGCTTCGTACCACCATAATTCTATAGGTGGGTACAGTCCTGTGAAACTGGCCTTATACCAGGATATCATCCAGCGACAACTTTCTGCCGGTAATATGCAGGTGTTTAATATGCTAAACGCCAAATATATTATCACTCCTAACCAGGGAAACGGGCAACCGGAAGAACATATCAACCCAAGTGCATTGGGAAATGCCTGGTTTGTCAAAGACATCATGATCGCCAAAAATGCGGATGATGAGATGAACATCCTCTCTACGTTAAATACGAAAGACAGTGCGGTTATTGATGCCCGGTACCAGGATATGATTAAAAATAAGCCGGTATATGATTCTACAGCATCCATCACGTTTGTTGAAAACCTCAACGATAAAATAACCTATCTAACGAAAGCCAACAGCAACCAGTTTGCCGTATTCAGCGAAGTGTATTACCCTTATGGATGGGACGCTTATATCGACGGTAAAAAAACAGAATATACACGCGTTAACTACGTGTTGCGTGGAATGCCCGTGCCTGCCGGTTCGCACAAAATTGAATTTAGGTTCGAACCGCGTTCGGTGATCCTTAGCGACAAGATTACCATGTGGCTTTCCATTTTGTTATACATTATGCTGATCACTGGAATCGTGGTGGAATATAGAAGAAATAAATTGGGTAAACCTCTGGCTTAGCCTGCGTTTACAACCTTATTTGTTCACTAAAAAATATGATAAAAGTTTTATCTGTTGTTCCTTATAAAATCTTTCCCGCTAAAGTAGGCGGACAAAAAGGAATTGCCCTTTTTAATGAATATTTCTCAAAAGAGGTGCCACTTGAATGCATAACGGTCAGGAGCAATGATCCGAAATACGCCGCGGGTTATAAAGTATTAAATATATTACCTGATAAATTTTACCGGTATGCCAACCTGTTTATATTTTTTTCTATGAAACGGCTGATTGGCAAAAACCATATTACTCATTTATTATTGGAGCATCCCTATTTCGGCTGGCTGGGAATTTTATTAAAAAGGTTTGCAGGGGTTCAGCTTGTCATCCATTCGCACAATATCGAAAACACCCGGTGGAAGAGCCTGGGAAAATGGTGGTGGAAAATTTTATGGTGGTATGAAAGAACTACCCATCGTAGCGCCGACTTCAATTTTTTTATCCAGGATGATGATCGTAAATACGCGATCCATGAATTTAAATTAGATGCATCCAAATGCACAACCATCACTTATGGTATTGAAATAGATACAGCGCCTTCCGATGAAGAAAAGCAACGCTGTAAGAATTTACTTCGTCAACAATATCATATTGAAAAAAGTGAAACCATTTTCCTTTTTAACGGCGCACTGGATTACAAGCCTAATTATGAAGCCGTAAAAATTATCCTGGAAAAAATCAATCCTCATCTGCTGGCATCCGGTTTTTTATATAAGATCATCATCTGTGGAAGAGGTCTGCCTGAAGATATGAATACATTAAAAGATTATACCGCTAAGAATATTGTCTATGCCGGGTTTGTGGATGATATCACTGTTTATTTTATGGGTACGGATATATTTATTAATCCCGTTATTGAAGGAGGTGGCATAAAAACTAAAATGGTGGAAGCATTGGGTTATAACACCAAAGTAATATCTACTGAAAATGGTAGTATAGGTGTAGAAGAAAAAGAGACCGGCGGTCAATTAACGATAGTACCCGATAAGGAGTGGCAGGAATTTGCAAATCAAATGATCGAAGCTGCCAATCAACCGCGCAAAAACATTCCGGGAAGTTTTTATAAAAAATTCTACTGGGGTAATATCGCCCACAAAGCCGCTGATTTTATTAATTCTGTATGACAGAATAATCCACCAGAATACGCGTAATTCGTAATTCGTAATTCGTAATTGAACATGTCCATTTCCATCATAACCATCTGTTTCAACAACCTTCCGGAACTCCTGGTTACAATGGCGTCTGTTGACAAACAAACACTACCGCCACATGAGCATTGGATCATCGATGGGTCTACCAACAATGAAATAAATGATTACCTGCAAAAAAACGCCCAACCCGCTTATCGTAACTGGATCAGCGAACGCGATGCTGGCATAGCCGATGCTTTTAACAAAGGGGCACAGCGAGCAACCGGTGAGATTTTAAATATGCTAAATTCTGCCGATTATTATTTTGATGAGCAGGTGTTGGAAACGGTATCAGGAGCCTTTGTGGAACATCCCGATATTCTATGGCTGCATGGTAAATACCAGTTGAAAAGAGGGGGCGTTTGGGTTACTATCGGGAAACCTTTTGATCCTTCCCAATTATACCGGGGGATGCGAAGCCTTTCGCACCAGGGCATGTTTATAAAAAAATCATTGCATACAAAATATGGCTGGTACGATACCAGTTTAAAAAATGCTATGGACTACGACTTCGTATGCCGCATATACAAGGAATGTTTTCTATTCCTAAATGTTCCACTGGTAGTTTTTGCACCGGGTGGCACCACTGACAGGGATTATTTATCTGCATTGAAAGAAGGCAGGCAGGTGTATGAAAAACACCATGGGTTTTCTATTAAACTGGTTATTTGGCAATGGCGGTTAAAAATGCTGCATGTGTTGCTAAAAAGTGCTGTGGGGACCTGGCTATACCGTATCAAAGTTAGGATGAAGCTGGAGAATTTGTAAATGGGGGTGACTTCCGAAGTCTGAGACGCTGACTTCCGAAGTCTTATAGACTTCGAAAGTCTTGAATAGAGACCTGATCATTCTTATTAAAATGGCGGCTGCATTTATCGGGATTGATTCTTACACACTGCCCCTCAAACCTATAAGGTTTGCCATACTTAGGGACTGCACTACGGGTTCAAACCTTATAGGTTTTAACCGGACAATCTCCGCAAATCAAAAAATGAAATAGGACATATAATCCTGTTTCAGTAATTTACCAATCGAATTCAATTTGTATACTCATGCTCTCGCCGTATGGCTAATAAATCATACTTACATTTTGCACGCATGGTATTTCAGAATGACTCCGTTAAGAAATTGGAGAAGCTGAAACACCTAAAATACTATTGGCAATGGCGAAAAACATTTCAACCGGGAAGAAATGCCATAGAAGATGAACTCCCATGGATAACTTTTCCCGGTATCGATTTTCTGAAAGATCACCTGAACAAGGATAGCAACGTTTTTGAATACGGTGGAGGCGGTTCAAGCCTTTTCTTTATCAATCATGCAAATGAAGTTGTAACTATCGAACATCATAAGGAATGGTTTGAAAAAGTTCGTAATAAAGTTTTACTCAAAAAAAGTTCCAACTGGATTGGTAAATTGATTCCACCGGACTTAAAAGAGGGAGATGCCGAACTGGACCCTAACGACCCACATGATTATTACACCAACGAAGAGCCATATTATAATTGTATTTTTAAATCGTACGTTACATACATAGATAATTATCCTGAGAAATACTTCGATCTTGTTATGATTGATGGCAGGTCGAGACCCTCATGTATCTGGCATAGCATGCCTAAAGTAAAACCCGGGGGGTATATCCTCATTGATAATTCAAACAGGAGAAGTTATTTTGCAGAAGTGATGGAAAAACTGGAATTCGATTTTGAACTAATTTTCGACGAGAAGGGCCCAAGTCCATATATGGATTATTTAACACAAACTGCTGTTTGGCAACGCAAAACTGACCGTTGATAATAATTATTAAATGATGAGTTTGAGGCTTGTTGTTTTTGATCTTCTAAAATGCCACTACTAACATACATTTTCTTCCATTGATTTAAAAGGGATATTTAGTCTCACAATGATCTAAATTGCATCTACAAATTTTAGATTTTATATGCCAAAAGGATTTCTTACAGTTTTTGGAAAACAGGTAGGCATGGAAATAGTGCACGGGAATTTTAAGATCTTTAGCACCTTAAAATATTATTCAAAATGGAAAGAATCGTTGCAGCCCGGCAAAAACTCCATTTCTGATGAGCAGCCATGGATAACGTTCCCCGTGATAGCTTTATTAAACCAATATATAAATTCAGGCACTAGAGTATTTGAATACGGCGGTGGTGGATCTACCCTCTTTTTTGTGAACCGGGTAAAAGAAGTCATTACTGTTGAGCATGACAAGGAATGGTTTGGCATACTTCAAAATAAAATAAACGACAAAAATACGCAGAACTGGACGGGCAACCTGGTACTTCCTGAAAAGAAAAACGACCTTGTTCATCTAAATCCATCTAACCCAAAGGATTATTTTTCAAATGATGGGGCTTTTGCAGACAGCACTTTCAAATCATATGCAAGTTACATCGATAAATACCCGGATGAATATTTCGATATCGTTTTGGTTGATGGCAGGGCTAGACCCTCGTGCGCCTGGCACAGCATCGCTAAACTAAAAAAAGGAGGATATTTGATTATCGATAATTCAGACAGGGTATATTATTTCTCCATTATAAATAATACACTGGAAAAAGAGTTTGAATTAATTTATAATGATAAAGATCTGAGCCCGTACGTAGACTTCTTAACCCAAACGGGAGTATGGCGAAAATTGTGATTTACTTTTTATAATATTCAACAGCCAGGTAAGCCTTTTAATAATTCGCATTATATATTGATCACGCACGTTCAAATACGAGTACCACTTATGAACATAAATTAGCTATAAAAGTGAAACATCTTACCCCCATAATTCTTTTTGTTTATAACCGTCCCGAACACACTAAAAAAACGCTGGACGCTTTGGCAGCTAACCACCTGGCGGCAGAATCTGAACTATTCATTTATGTAGATGGCCTTAAATCCGGGGCGCAGATAAAAGACATTCAAAAAACACAGGAAGTAAAAAAATTAGCGGAAGCTGAAAACAGGTTTAAGAAGACAACCATAATTGCTTCTGACTTCAATAAAGGACTTGCCAGCTCGATAATAGATGGTGTTACTAAAACCCTGGTAACCAATGATCGAGTAATCGTACTCGAAGATGACCTGGAAACATCGGAATACTTCTTACACTTTATGAACGATACCCTGGCATTTTATCAGGAAGACAATGAAGTGGCCTGCATCTCCGGTTACATATACCCGGTTGATGAAAAACTGCCGGAAACGTTTTTCCTCAGGGGCGCTGATTGCTGGGGCTGGGCCACCTGGAAGAGAGCCTGGGACCTCTTTGAGCCAGATGGTAAATACCTGTTGGATCAATTAACCAAAAAGAAATTATTATACGATTTCAATTTTTTTGATAGTTATCCCTATTCAAAAATGTTGAAAGATCAGATTGCAGGAAAAAATAATTCCTGGGCAGTGAGATGGTATGCATCGGCCTATCTTCACGAAAAATTAACACTGTACCCGTCAACTTCTTTTGTGCGTAATATCGGCATTGATGGCAGCGGCACCCATAGCGGCAAACGCGACTTTTGGCAGTCTAAGCACCTTACCGGTAAAATTCATTTAGAAAAAATTACGCCCCTTGAAGATAAAGACGCAAAATTGATCGTTGCCCGGTATTTCACCATCCTCATGAAAAAATCATTATCCGGGCATGTAAAGTATGCCATCCTAAGCATTCTCAACCGTTTTCGTAATTCGTAATTCGCAATTCGTAATTTATCATTGCCTATATTTGCCCAAAAAATGGCTTCGGTAATAAGTTTCCTGAAAGCAATCAAAGGCTCTGTAGCGCTTAAACACGCCTTGAAAAACAGGCCAAATCCCAGGATCGTTGTTGGTGCAAGTGGCGTTTTTCAGGATGATTGGATACCCACCGATGTTCACACCTTAAACCTGCTTAAACCGGAAAGATGGAAATTTTTTTTAAAGGAAAATTCCATCGAATCAATTTTAGCGGAGCATGTGTGGGAACACCTGGCTGTAGACGAAGGAACGATCGCCGCAAAAACCTGTTACCGATATATTAAAAACGGTGGTTATGCAAGGATAGCCGTTCCGGATGGTTATCATAATAAAAAAGAATATATCAATTATGTAAAACCCGGCGGCACCGGCGACGGAGCCAATGATCATAAAGTGTTATACACATATAAAACACTTTCTAAAGTTTTCACGGATGCCGGTTTTTCCATTAAATTACTGGAATATTTTGATGAACAGGGAGAATTTCACTTTACCGGGTGGGATCCAAAAAAAGGTATGGTACACCGCTCGAAACGGTTTGATGAAAGAAATACCAACAATGAGCTGAATTACACCTCTCTTATCATTGACGCAATAAAATAAATTTAATAACGCTTAGTTCACAATAAACTGATCTTTTATATATGCTCCGCTTCCTAAAAAGCAAAGTTAAAATGTTACTGAAAGATGGCGTTGGCTGGTCAGGTGATTACGCAACCTGGCAGTTGGCACAACAGCAATGCGTTGGTTACGATGCAGCAAATATCCTGGAAAAAGTTAAGGACGCTATTTTAAAAGTTAAGAATGGCGAGGCTGTATATGAAAGGGATTCGGTGCTTTTTGATGAAATACGCTACTCACATCCCTTATTAGTGACCCTACTTTGGAAAGCTTTAAAAAATAATAGTAAATTAAACGTCATAGATTTTGGCGGCTCGTTGGGTAGCAGCTATTTTCAAAACAAGCTATACCTCGATGATATTAAAGAACTTCACTGGCGAATCGTGGAACAACCTGCATTTGTTGAATCCGGTATAAAACACATCCAGGATAAAAGGATCAGCTTTCATAATTCTTTGAAAGATGCACAGGATCAACAACCCGCCAATCTGCTCATCATTTCATGTGCAATTCAGTATATGGAAAAACCGTATGAGTTGATTGAAAAAATTTTACAATTTAATATTTCTCATATCATTATTGACAACACTCCTTTCAATAACGAATACCGCGACCGGTTAACGGTGCAGAAAGTACCACCTTCCATATATACCGCTTCTTATCCCTGCTGGTTCCTTAACATTGAAAAAGTAATAGAGGCCTTCGGTAAAAAATACTCATTACTTAGCGAGCACTTTAATGATGATTTTATAGAATTAGATGGCAATCCAATTCCTTACCAGGGGTTTGTGCTGGAATTGAAAAAATAAATCCTATGAAAATCATCCGGGCTATTTTATCTTCTTCTCACTTTGAAAACAAACCACCCGTTCTCATTGACATTGGCGCCTCTGGCGAAATTAACAAGAAGTGGAAAAAGATCGCACCTTATTCCATATGCATCGCATTTGATGCCGATGACCGGGAATTCAATGTGAGTGAAAAGCAAGCTTCGGGTTATAAAAAACTGCTGGTCATTAATCGTATTGTAACAGCGCAGGAATCGCCTACGGCAGAATTTTACCTTGCCGAATCCCCCTTCTGTTCGAGTTTATTAAAACCCGATCTGCATAAATTGAAACCCTGGGTGTTTCAATCACTGTTTACCGTTAAAAAAACAATGCAGTTACCAGCCATTACATTAACAAAGGCTATCAAACAGGCAGGCATTGATTATATCGACTGGTTTAAGACAGACACCCAGGGCACAGATCTTCGCTTATTCCTTAGCGTAAGTGATGCCATTCGTCAAAATATACTGGCTGCTGAATTTGAGCCGGGTATCATGGATGCCTATATCGAGGAAGATAAATTATTCACCCTGATGCAGGAGATGCATGGATCGGGTTATTGGCTTTCTACCATGGAGGTGAAGGGCACACAAAGGTTAAACGATAGGTATCTCAAAGAGTTTGGTTCATTCAGCGGAAAAAGAATGGTTCGTAAATCACCCTGCTGGGCAGAACTGACCTATCTGCAAAATGCTACCAGTAACAACACCCGCCAGCTTTTGTTATTATATATTTTCGCCTTGTTGGAAAGGCAATATGGTTTTGCATTGGAAGTTTGCGATACCGCTTTGCAGCAATCCAATGAGCCCATCTTTTCAACCTGTAAAAAAGCGATATTGCAACAGATGCGAAAAGAAAAACGTAAACTTCCCCTGGTAATACTAAAGAAACAATTCAACAAGTTATTTGCCAATATCAATGCTTAATTTCTGTACACTATTTAATACGAATTACCTGTCACGAGGAATGGCATTGTATCAATCACTCGAAAAGGTTTGTCCATCGTTTCATCTTTATGTATTTGCATTTGATGATGACTGTTATACTTATCTAAAAAATTACCCGCTGCCAAATCTCACAGTCATTTCATTGCGGGAGTTTGAATATGCTGTCCTGCTAAAAGTAAAACCTTCGCGCTCCATGGCAGAATATTGCTGGACAAGTACGCCTTTCACTATTTTATTTTGCCTGGAAAACTTTCATCTGCCCCATTGCACGTATTTGGATGCGGACCTCATCTTTTATAACGATCCGCAGGTACTCATTGATGAAATGGGCGATAAATCTGTTTTGATCAGTGAACACCGTTATCCAAATATATATGACCAATCATGGTATAGCGGTATTTACTGTGTGCAATTTATGTGCTTTAAGAATAATGAAGCCGGATTGGAAGTATTGAACTGGTGGAAAGATCGTTGTATTGAATGGTGTTATGGAAGATTGGAAGACGGCAAATTCGGTGATCAAAAATACCTTGATGACTGGAGAACTCGTTTCGATTCAGTGCACGTTATGCAACATCGCGGTGGTGGAGTGGCGCCCTGGAACTTATTATTATACAGCTTTATCCAGGAACCCGGATTAAAATTGATAGAAAAAAAGACCCGTTTAACATACGATGTAATATTCTTTCATTTTCATGGGGTACAATTTTTTACGGATAACAAAGTTTCCCTTGCAGGGCCGCTCTATGAAATAAGCAGCTCCATCAAAAAATTATTTTATTACCCTTATGTTAATAACCTGCTGGAAATTGCATCTGGGATACGGCAACAGCAACCCCTGTTAAATGCCAATGGCGCGTTAAAAGTTACTCCTCCTGTACATAAAGTTTTTATTGAGTTCGCGAGGGGACTACTGAATTCCTTTACCCGTTATTTTCCGGCTGCGTTCCATCTAAAAAACTATAACTTTAAAAAACATAATCATGTACACAGTTTAAAGTCCAACGTTCAAAGTTTAAAGTTGGAGTCCTACCTTTAGCGTCTTAAGTAACCTTCAACAGGTTGCAGCATAACTTTAAACGTTGAACTTTAAACTTTAAACTGTACACTATCATGCCTTTCCTCATAGACCTGAAAACATTTACCGATAAGCGTGGAAATCTTACCGTTATCGAAAAGACAATACCTTTCGACATTAAACGGATCTTTTATATTTATGGAGTAGACGAATCAGTACGTGGCGGCCATCGCCATCATACCACCCGCCAGGCCGCCATTTGCATCCAGGGATCCTGCAAAATCGGGAACAATAATGGAGAAACACAAACGGAATATCTGCTCGATCGCCCTGACAAATGCCTTATCCTGGAGCCGAATGACTGGCATACCATGCATTCGTTTTCGCCCGATGCTATCCTGATGGTGTTAGCCTCCGAATATTTTGACCAGAATGATTATATCTTTGAACCCTATGTCAATGATTGAATACGAAAACCTGGGTAAAGCCAATCACCCTTTTTTTGATGAGTACCGGAAGGCCTTTGACAGGGTATTAACCAGCGGGTGGTATATACTAGGCAATAGTGTCAAACAATTTGAAGATGAGTTTGCCAGCTATTGCGGAACGCAGCACTGTGTGGGCGTAGCAAACGGGTTAGATGCGCTTATCCTCTCTTTGAAAGCATTTGACTTTAAGGCAGACGAAGAGGTGATCGTACCATCAAATACATATATTGCCACCATCCTGTCTATCCTGCATAATCAAATGAAACCCGTGCTGGTTGAGCCGGATATCCAAACTTATAATTTAGATCCTGCAAAAATAGAAGAAAAAATAACTGGTAAAACCAGGGCTATCATGCTGGTGCACCTCTATGGTAAACTTTGCGACATGGATAAAATAAATGCCATTGCCAGCAAATACAACCTGAAAGTAATTGAAGATTGCGCCCAGGCACATGGCGCTTCGTTGCGCGGTGTGAAGGCAGGAAATTTCGGTCACTTTGGGGCGTTCAGTTTTTATCCTACCAAAAACCTGGGCGCACTCGCGGATGCCGGGGCGGTTACCAGTAATGATGAAACATTACAGCATAAGATCCGTACCTTCCGTAATTACGGATCAACTGTAAAATACTATAATGAGGAAGTAGGCTATAATTCCAGGCTCGATGAAGTGCAGGCTGCCTTTCTATCTATAAAATTGCAGAAACTGGATTTGATTAACCAACACAAAAGATCATTGGCCGACTTGTACCTGGAAGGATTAAAAGAAGATTTTATAAAACCCCTGGTTCAACCCGACTATTCAGATGTCTATCACATCTTTAATATTCGTCATCCCAAAAGAGACCTCTTAAAAGATTACTTATTAAAACAGGGCGTAAAAACCGAAATTCACTACCCGGTGGCTCCCAATAAGCAAAAAGCTATGGTGGGTATACTGGATGACCAGGTTACACCCATCTCCGAAGAAATTCACCAGACTACATTAAGTCTGCCGA
>JBDSBP010000634.1:0-3638 GCA_039921525.1 Chitinophagaceae bacterium
GTTATCAATCAGCTATCGGCAATCGGCTATCGGCAATCAGCAATCAGCAATCAGCTATCGGCTATCGGCTATCGGCTATCAGCTATCGGCTATCGGCCATCGGCTATCGGCTATCGGCTATCGGCTATCGGCCTGTTCTTATAATATAGTTTCCGATAAACGTGGAAATCAACATTGAAATAACTTTGGAAACTTTCATTTCTATTGAAAAGTTGTAAGTTATAAAAAGGGATCGTACCTGGAATGGGCACTAATTCAATTGTTTTCGTAGAACTCTTGCCAAATAATTATTCTACAATTTTAAATTGATCAAGGTATTCAGTTTTTAATGTGAGCCCGACGCCAGGTTTTTTATCGTCTAACTGAAGGAAGCCGTTTTCTGCGATAGCTTCCCCGTCAAAAATATACCAAAACATTTCGTTGCCTACCTCAATTTCCGTCTGGGGAAAATATTCAGCCATAGGTGATGCAAAAGAGCTCATAACAACATGTAAATTATGCATTTGGCCACCATGCGGTATTACTTCAACGCCATGCATATAGGCCATATTACAAATCTTTTGTGCTTCAGTAAAGCCGCCAACGCGGTTGGTGTCAAACTGGAAAATATCAAGGGCATCCGCTTTTAGCAGGTCGTGGAAGCCATAACGTCCATATTCATGTTCTCCACCCGAAAGCGGAATATCTGTGTATTGTTTAAGCCTGGCAAAATTATGGATCTCATCAGGCAAAAGAAGCTCTTCGGCCCAACGGAGGTTATAAGGCTCCAGGGCCTGCAAAAATTGTTTGGCATAGGTAAAGTTGAAACCCATATATGCCTCTATCATTACATCTACATCATCGCCGACTGTTTCTCGAACCACCTTTACCATCTCAACATTTTTTTTCATGCCGGCCTTACCTTCCGTTAATGGATAACCGCAGCGCAATTTCATGCCGGTAAAACCCTGCGCCTTGAAATCAGCAGCTTCAGCCGCAAGGCTGTCAAGGTTGCGGGTGTATAAACGGCTATAGTAGGTAGGTATGGCAGGTTTGGTTCGGCCGCCCAGCAGCATAAAAACCGGCTGTTGCATTACATGACCCTTGATATCCCAAAGGGCAATATCCAACGCACTGATAGCAGCAAGCACCGCACCCTTTCTGCCGAAGGCAACCGTTGAACGAAACATTTTCTCATACAGGTATTCCGTATTCAATGGATTTTCATTTATGAGCAGCGGTTTTAATTTACTATCGATGATAAGCTTGGTAACGTCGGGTGATAAACCGGCATTTCCTATTCCTATATGTCCTTCATTGGTTTCAATTTCAACAACCAGCCAGCTGAAAAAGCGGAATGGCGCCTGTGAGTCTTCCTGGAACGGCAATGCGCTTAATGGTGTGGCAAAGATGGTATCTGTTGTTTTAACAGCACCCTGCCATTGATATAATTTGGTTCTTACAGCGATTATTTTCATAAGACTTTATTTCCTTTTTTTATTCGTTTAATCATGAACGTTTGTATCGAAGGCGGTTAATATTTTAAACCGGGAAGGTATGGCCGATTACCAATCCAGCTTTATCAGTGATACCGCCTGCCTGGGGAGGGAAATGTCTACTACCAGCACGCCGTCTTTCACTGTCTTTTTACCGGGCTTGCCAATGGTTTCCAACTGGCCTGCTTTTTCCAGCATTGTTATTTGTTCGTTGCTCGGATTTTTTGGCGAGCCCATTTTTTTCCATACTTCATAGCTGTTGCTGTGAGCACTGTCTATCGTATAATGTGTGAGTGTAACTGAAGCCGCAGGTATACCGGTGATGTTTACCTGGATGGGTTCAGGGGCGCCCTGTATATCAAGGTCGTGGTAGTTCCATATCATGATGCCTGCCGTTTTTTTATCAATCGAAGCCAGTGCGCCTATTTCAGTTTCAGCACCCCTTACGCTGCTGTCAATGATATTTTGCAGCGGCGTCATGCGCGGACTCTCGGTAAATGCGCGTTTACCGCTCATTTTACCAAACATGCGGAATACGTTCAGTATTGGTTTATCAACACCATTGGTAGCGAGGTCGCGGAAACCATAAAACCAGGGCTGGTTCTCAAATTCGAACGACCAGGAAACAGCACCAAGGAAATTAACACCATATTTATCTGCCAGCAAATATTTCCGCGCAAAGGATGCGGCGGTATAACTACTGTACATGGTACCATTTCGGTAGGCATTTTGGGGGTTAGTGGCCATACCGCATGCAGCGCATCCTTCTGGGTCGCTTTCGCCGATAATGATGGGCAGGTTTTTAGTTTCATTGTAGGAGGCTACAATTTTAAAGCCTGTGGAAATATCCTGCAGTTGCGGCGACATATCCATACGCACTACGCCATCTACCAGCTTGGGTGCGCCTTTTGCATGAAAGAGGATAGCCTCCATGGGCGAACCAATTTTTCCGGTAGCATAATTGGTGCCGCTGATTGCGTGTTTTATAAAGCTGTTTGTCCAGAGCTGTGCTTTTTCAGAGCGCTGGCCGGCTATGTTGATGCCGCCGATCCTGGCAGTGGGTAATGCTTTTTTAAGGCCGTCAGCTGCATAATCATAGAGCTTAAAAAAGTCTTCCATCGATGCCTGCCAATATTGGCCGTTAGGTTCATTCCATACCTCCCAATACCAGCTTTCCACTTCCTTTTGCCCGTAACGCTCCACGCAATGTTTTACCCATTGGAAAACCAGTTCGCGCCATTTGTTATAATCCTTTGGCGGAAAACTCCATCCAGTCATTATATCGGAGTAGTTATCACCGGGCTTCCAATAATGTTTGTAAGGCTTTGGATTGGTGCTAAGTGCCTCTGGCATGAAACCAATTTGCGCCAGCGGTTTCATACCACGCTTTACATAAGTATCAAAGATACTATCGACAATATTCCAGCTGTAAACCGGATTGCCTGCGGCATCCTCTGTGTACATATTGGTGCTTCCCCATTTCAAGGCTGCCACACCATCTCCCGATACCATCAGGCTATGCGCACGAACATATACAGGAACAGGACTTAAAGCTGCTATTTCACTCAACAGCTTCCTGCCATCCTTCATGTAAGTGTAATTGGGTTCATCGTATCCAAACCAGGCCCACATGGGGTACATATCTCCAACTGGTTTTTTATAGTCTACTGTTATGGCAACAACTTTAGAGGAAGATTTATTTACCTTCTGCGCATATGCGGAGCCGGTAGTAATGAAAGCAGCAACAGCGAGAAAAAGGTAAGCTGTTAATTTTTGTAATGAAAAGGTCTTCTTCATAAATTACATTCTACTTTGTGAATTTATATTTTTTATTTATTAATACAGTAAGATTTACATTCCCGTTCTATCAGCTACCAGGAGATTGATGAATGGCATGATCCTCCTGGCAGCTAAAACAGCAATATGCTAGTAACCGGGATTTTGTGTAAGACCTTTGTTAATGCCCATCTGAATGGCTGGTATTGGAAAAAGCTTGTGCTTGTCCTGTGCTGCCGATGCACCAAACGTTTTTGCGTTACTGATTAATCTGTCATGCCGGAGCAAGTCCCAGCGGTAGTGACCTTCTCCAACAAATTCACGTGAATATTCTGTCAGAACAGCGTCCCGGAACTGTGCCTGGTTCAAGCCGGTTAAATCAGGATA
>JBDSBP010000635.1:0-26568 GCA_039921525.1 Chitinophagaceae bacterium
GATACAAACTGGCACAGGTCTTTATAATCACCATGAGCGCTCATACTGCGGATGCCACCGATTTCTGCATGCACCTCCTGGTCGACACCGTAAATCTTTACTTCTTTGGCGCCCGAAAGTAAACGACCCGCTAAAGAATAGGGCTCTGCATAGCCTACCATTAATATAGTGTTCCGGCTATTCTCAATGTTATTCCGAATATGATGTTTTACTCGTCCACCCTCTGCCATTCCACTAGCTGATATAACCACAAAGGGGCGATTCCTGAAATTTAAAGATTTCGATTCTTCCACGGATTTTATATATTTAAGTCCTTTAAACGTAAAAGGATCAGCATCTTTTAGCAATAAGGTTTGAATGGTATCATTATAATCGTGCGGATATCTTTTTAACACTTCAGTTACTTCAATACCCATCGGGCTGTCCACGAAATAATCAATATCCGGCAACCTATTCTCTACCTCCAATTGGTTTAGCGCGTACAAAAGTTCCTGCGTTCTTCCAACACTAAAAGCAGGAATAATCAGTTTGCCCTTCCTCTGTATACATGTTTTCACGATCCACGGTAATAGCAGATCGGGTGTGCTAATCTCGCCATCATGTAATTTATTTCCATAAGTGGATTCGAGTATGATATAATCAGCTTGCGGAAATTCCTGGGGTGCTTTCAAGATCATATCATGATATCTACCCACATCTCCACTGAAACTAAGTTGCTTTGATTTACCATTTTCGGAAATACGCAAATGCATGGCTGCGCTTCCGATAATATGACCCGCGTCTGTATATAATAATTCTATGTTATCATCAATGCGAAACCAATGCCCATAGTCTACTGTAACAATAAGAGGCATTACTTTATCAACATCATTGGTGGTGTACATTGCAGGAAGAAATGGCAAACCTTCTGCCCTCAAACGTTTATTATTATATTTTGCCTCATCTTCCTGTATCTCTGCTGAATCGAGGAGTAATATAGCCGCTAATTCTTTGGTTGCAGGCGTACAATAAATTACACCTTTAAAGCCATCCCTGACCAATTTGGGAACCAGGCCAATATGATCAATATGGGCATGCGATAAAATGAGGACATCAATTTCAAGCGGATCAAATCCCCATTCGCGGTTCATAGCTTCTGTTTGCTTTCCCATGCCCTGGAACAGCCCGCAATCCAATAAATATTTTTTACCGTTTTCTAGTGTAAGCAAATGTTTGGAGCCGGTAACGGTCCTGGCTGCACCATGGAAAGCAAGCTTCATGCGTTTAGTTTAATGTGTGAAGATAAATCACAATTCCCGACATTATCATTTAGGAAGTTTGGATTTGAACGACCAGGTAATAATAAACTCTGCTACAATTTCACCGGCGCAGTTTCTACCCACTGACCTGGCACGAACTATTTTACCCTCACCAGAAATAATGGACTCAGCAATTGCCTTCCTGATCATTTCTCCGTCTTCACAAATAAAAGTAGTTAAATCAACGGCCTTCTTAATAAAGCTTCCTTCAATACCGGTTACTAACATCGAAATAGCAGGCTGGCTCTTGTATACATGAGCCATAGCGAGGGCACCAGTGCTCATTTCGGCTGCCATACCCAGGCAGGCGAAATAGGTGGAGCGGAAAGGGTTTTGTGAAAACCATTTGAAAGGAATGGAAACAGAGCACCTGGTTCCATCCATATCTTTAATTCGAACACCAGCAAAATAAGCACTGGGGAGTTTGGTAAACAGAAACATCCTGAATTTAACAGGATGTTTCATCAATTTGATAAAGTCATGTAAATGCGTGCTCATTGTCATTGATTTTTATACTCAGCAGGGTTTACCGCTTTGCGATTCCATTGCTGTAAAAATTCCACCAGTTTTCGTTTGTTATAACTTTTGCCCTGTTCGAGGTAAGAAGAGTTCTGAATATGAATACGGTTCCCGTTTCCATCAACTATCAAAAAAACCGGGAAGCCAAAACGCTGCGGATAGCCATACCTGGCAAATATGGACTCATTTTCATTCTCAGGACTATAATTTAAATGATATACCACATAATCCGATTTAATGAGGGAATCTATCTGCATATCTGCCTGGCAAAACCTGTTAAATTCAAGACACCAGGAACACCAGTTTCCACCGGCTTGTATAAAAACATTTTTATTTTCTGTCTTCGCTTTTTTTACAGCATCGGAAATATCTCTTTCCGCATTTGCTCCGGGATTATACAGCTTCTTATTTATGGGTTGGGCGGGGAGCCACCCGCCGCATGAAAGAAAATAAACTATAAATAAAATTTTCATGAGAGCCTGTATCAAATTGTTAGTTGTTAAGGTAACAATATTTGTTTTCGAATTACAACACTTCTACCTGGTTTCTCAGCAGATCTTCAAATACATCCCTTTTACGAATCAGGTGTGGTTTTCCGTTCATAATTAAAATTTCTGCCGGCTTTAACCGCGAATTGAAATTGGATGACATTTCAAAACCATAGGCGCCGGCATTATAAAAAACAAGGAAATCGCCTTCGCGCACTTCAGGGAGCTGACGATCCCAGGCAAACGTATCGGTTTCACAGATATTCCCTACCACTGTATAAATGCGTTCGCCGGCATTTGGATTGGAAAGATTTTCTATGCGATGATAAGATTCGTAAAACATCGGCCGTATCAAATGATTGAACCCACTGTTAACTCCTACAAAAACAGTAGCAGTAGTTTGCTTGATAACATTTGCTTTCACTACAAAATAACCGCATTCACTCACCAGGTATTTGCCCGGCTCAAACCAAACTTCTATTTTACGGTTATTTTCTACCTCGTAGTTTTTGAAAGCTTCTTTTATTTTATTTCCTAACAGATCAATATCTGTTTGAACATCCCCTTCTTTATAAGGAACTTTGAAACCGCTGCCGAGGTCAATAAATTCCAGGTGGGGAAAGAGTTTTGCCAAATCAAACATAATTTCCAGTCCCTGCAAGAACACACTAACGTCTTTGATATCGCTGCCGGTATGCATGTGAATACCACGAACCAACAAATTGGTAGATTTAACGATACGCTCAATGTGGCGCATTTGATGAATAGAGATACCGAATTTACTATCTATATGACCTGTTGATATTTTATAGTTTCCTCCCCCCATAATGTGAGGATTGAACCGGATACAAATGGGATAACTTCCTCCGTACTTTGTGCCAAATTTTTCCAGCATGGAAATGCTGTCGATATTAATGTGCACACCTAAATTCTTTCCTTCTTCAATTTCATTAAAATCTACACAGTTAGGTGTAAACAATATTCTTTCAGGCGTAAAGCCGGCTCTTAAACCAAGCTGTACTTCATAGATGCTTACGCAATCCAGCGAAGCGCCTATACTCTCCACATACTTTAAGATATTGATATTGCTTAATGCCTTGCATGCATAAAAGAATCGGGCATTAACATCTATAAAGGCTGATTGCAGCTTGTCATACTGTTCCTTTATTTTTTCGGCATGGTAGATATACAAAGGGGTACCGAACTCCTGAGCGAGTTCCACAAGGTATTTTGAAGATAGTTGTTGCGACATAATTGCGAATATACAAAAAACCCTGTCAGGGGTGAGCTTCCAGGGTTTACTTATTAATCTATTTATAACAGTTCCTTAAAATTACTCTTCGTCTTTTTTATCTTTTTCCTGCTTGTCCTCGTTATCAATTATAACACCTGAAATGAATACGTCTTCTTCTCCCTCAACTTCTTTACCAGCCGTTTCATTTTCAATAGAGGTTGGTTCCTGCGCATCCGGCTCAGATTCCAAATTGTCAGGATCGCTGTCTTTATTACTTATCTCAGACAGGAACTCCTTATCATCTTCTATGTTGTCAATTTCAGACGGAGGCCTTTCATTGTCTTCCTCATTTTCTATTTCAGACGGAGACTCCTCATCATCTTCTTCCTTATTATCATCTTCTTCCTTATTATCTTTTTCTTCCCTATATTTTTCAGATTTTATCGATTCCGAAATTTCTGTCTCATTATCTAAATTAATTTCTTCTACCAGGCCTTCGTGTTCTTCTGAAACGAATGCATCAGCATCTACTATTTCGGTATCTTCATCCACAACAAGTATGGGTTCTTCTATCAATTCACCATTACCTCTTACCACCAGTAAAACATCTTCATCATTAACTGTTAACGCTGTATCGGCTGTTTCAGTTTCATCTTCTTCTCTTCCTTTAACCACGGTAGCTTCCATACCCTGATCGGCAAATACTTCTTTGATCTTTGGTAATTCTTCGGGTGAGTTTATTCCGAAATAATCCATAAAGCTTTTAGAGGTAGCATACACCAACGGTTTTCCGGGTAATTCCTCATTCCTTCCCGTTATTACGATTAATTCTTTTTCCAGCAATTTTTGTATGCTGTAATCGCTGTTAACACCACGGATAGATTCCACTTCACCCTTCGTTATCGGTTGCTTGTAGGCTACAATAGCCAGGGTTTCAAGCGATGCAGCAGACAAACGCTTTAAAAACTTTTCCCCATTTAGTTGGGCAACTGTTTTGTGATAATCCTTTTTTGTAAGAAACTGCCAGCCTCCACCACTTTCTTTCATTTCGAAAGGATAAAAAGAAGCTGCGTATTTTTCAATAATTCCTTCGATGGCAGACTCTACCTGGTCGAGGTTAATTTTATCTTCCATAAACCCAAAGGCATTATTAATAAGCTCCGTGAGCTCCAGCGATGTTAATGGCTTTTCGCTCGCGAAGATTAATGCTTCGATATGAGGAATGATAGTTGAAATGTCCATGTTTGATTCACGTTTACCTATAGCTGAAAATCTATCTCAAGGCGAAAAGATACCTGCTAACGTTTCTACCCCTGCAATGCTGCAGCGCCACTTACTATTTCCGTTAATTCGGTTGTAATGGCTGCCTGGCGAGCCCTGTTGTAAGATATTTTTAGTGATTTTAATAGTTCATTGGCATTTTCACTGGCCTTATCCATGGCCGTCATGCGGGCACCATGTTCTGAAGCATTAGCATCTAATACAGCTTTAAATAATTGCGTGTTTAATATTTTAGGCATTAACTCGGCAATGAGTTGCTCTTTGGCCGGTTCAAAAATAAAATCTGTTTTTTTAGCTCCCGCTTTTGCAGAAATTTTTGGAATTGGTAAAAAGCGCTCTACAGAGAAATATTGAGTGGCCGCGTTCTTAAACTCACTGTATACCAGTTCCACTACGTCGAATTCCTTATTCATAAAAGCCTTAACCGCCGCCTGTGCACAAGCTTGTACATTTTCAAAGGTCAGGTTCAGGAAAATATCTTTATAGGTGGCGTTCGCGTTATAGTTTCCTTTCACCAGCTGTTCATACCCTTTTTTACCAATATTCCATATATGCACATTTCCTTTTGTCAATTGTGAGGAATAATTATCCTTGATGGTCAGTTTAGCCATCTTGATAATATTCGCATTATAAGCTCCCGCCAGGCCCCTGTCGCTGGTTATTACAATAAATAAAACCTTTTCGATAGGCCTTTCAGTAGCCAGCGATCCCCCTACTTCCCCTTCTGCATTGCTCACGATGTTGCTGAGCATTTCCTGCAGTTTCCTTGCGTAAGGACGCATTTGCGTAATTGCTTCCTGTGCCCGGCGTAATTTAGCCGCGCTTACCATTTTCATGGCTTTGGTAATTTGCTGTGTACTTTGAACTGATTTAATGCGGTTACGAACTTCCTTTAATGCTCCTGACATAAAAGTTGAATATTTAGATATAAGTGTTTATTAAACGTAAAGGCGATATCTGTCTAGTGTTATGTCAACTCTAAAATGACGCTTTGGCTATCAGCCTTCAGCTATCTGCTATCAGGAGGAAACTAATTCTAGCATTGTTTTCCTGATTGCTGACTGCGGACAGCTGATAGCCAAAATAACCGACAGTTTATGTTTGACATGACACTAGTCTGTACGTGATAAATCGCCCTCGTTCCCTTCAAGGGATAATTAACATTCTTCGAAATCGGCTGCAAAGGTAACATAAAGGAAGGTATCTCTAGCGGCAATGCCCAAATTGATTTCGGATTTGTACAACAGTTGAATCCAAAATTAGCCTCCTAAATTAATTTAGGCGTCCAAACCTGAAATCTTAAATCCGAAATTCACTTGCCGTTATTTATTACCTTTATGCCCCTGTCAATTTGGCTAGAGAATAACTATAGCATTATTGTTGACAGCACAACAATTCGATTTAAAGAATTATCACTTATACAATAGATTATGATAGGTTTTATTTCAAAAATATTTGGTGGAAATAAGTCAGAAAAAGATGTTAAAATACTTCAACCAGTTGTAGATAGGATCAGTGAATTTTATACTACTTACCAATCGATTTCCAACGACGAGCTTAGAACTAAAACGACCGATTTCAAAAATCGTATAAAGCATCACCTGGAAACCATTGATGGAGCCATCTCTCATCAACAATTAGAAGCAGAAGCATTGCCCATTACTGATATGTTGGGAAGGGATGCGGCTTACCAGTTAATAGACAAACTCAAACGAGACAGAGATGAACAGATTGAGGTAATCCTGAAAGAACTTTTACCGGAAGCCTTTGCGGTGGTAAAGGAAACCGCTCATCGTTTTTCTACCAATTCAGAACTGGTGTCTACGGCCACTGATTTGGATAGGGAATTAAGCACTAAAAAACAACATATTACCATTGAAGGCGCCAATTCGAGCTATAAAAACAACTGGATCGCGGGCGGTGGAAGCGTAACCTGGAACATGGTTCACTATGATGTTCAGCTTATCGGCGGATCGGTACTTCATTCCGGCAAGATTTCAGAAATGGCTACAGGGGAGGGGAAGACACTGGTTTCCACCCTTCCGGCATACCTGAATGCCCTTGCGGGTGAAGGAGTGCACATTGTAACGGTAAATGATTACCTGGCCCGTCGTGACAGTGAATGGAACGGCCCTATCTTCGAGTGGCTGGGATTAACCGTAGACTGTATCGACAAACACCAACCCAATAGTGAAGACAGGAGGAATGCCTATTATTCTGACATTACCTATGGCACCAATAATGAGTTTGGCTTCGATTATTTAAGAGATAACATGGTGCACAACCCCGATGAAATGGTGCAACGCAAACATCATTTCGCGATGGTGGATGAAGTGGACAGCGTTTTAATTGATGATGCCCGTACACCGTTGATCATTTCCGGACCGGTGCCCCGTGGGGATGATCAACAGTATCATATCCTTAAACCAAGGGTTCTGCAATTGTTTGAAGCACAAAGACAGGTGGTAAATAAATCATTGACAGAAGCCAAAAGAAAATTGGCAGAAAATAATGATGACCCTAAAGATGGTGGACTGGCGCTTATGAGGGCATGGCGTGGCTTGCCTAAGACCAGTGCTTTAATTAAGTTTTTAAGTGAACCCGGCGTTAAAGTAAAGTTGCAGAAAACGGAGAATTATTACCTGGCCGACCAGCAAAAAGAAATGCCCAAGGTAGATGCCGAATTGTATTTTCATATAGATGAAAAAAACAACCAGGTGGATCTTACGGATAAAGGTCTGCAAATGATTACAAAGTCAGGAGAAGATCCGGAGTTCTTTGTGTTACCGGATATCAGCGTAAAATTGGGAGAACTGGATAAGGACGCGGTACTGGATGATGAGGAAAAGCTGCATAAAAAAGAAGCGATCCTGAATGAATATGCTATTAAAGCTGACCGTATTCACACTGTGCAGCAATTACTAAAGGCCTACACCCTGTTTGACATAGACATTGAATACGTAGTAATGGAAGGCCAGGTTAAGATAGTAGATGAACAAACGGGTCGCATCCTGGATGGCCGGCGTTATTCCGACGGATTACACCAGGCCATTGAAGCGAAAGAAAATGTAAAGATAGAAGCGGCAACACAAACCTATGCAACGGTTACGCTGCAAAATTATTTCAGGATGTACCATAAGCTGGCAGGTATGACGGGTACTGCTGAAACAGAGGCTGCCGAATTATGGGATATTTACAAACTGGATGTGGTAAAAATTCCCACCAACGTGCCTGCAGTAAGAAAGGATCACCAGGATCTTGTTTATAAAACGAAAAGGGAAAAGTACAAAGCAGTTATTGAGGAAATTGAAAGCCTGCGGAATGCAGGGCGGCCGGTGCTTGTAGGTACCACTTCCGTGGAGGTAAGTGAATTGTTGAGTAAAATGCTGAATGGCAAAAAAATTCCGCACAATGTTTTAAACGCTAAACAGCATGCCCGTGAGGCACAGGTGGTGGCAGAAGCCGGTTTGTCGGGCGCCATTACCATTGCCACCAATATGGCAGGCCGTGGTACGGACATTAAACTTGGACCTGGCGTGAAGGAAGCCGGCGGGTTAGCCATCATGGGTACCGAACGGCATGAGAGCCGAAGGGTAGACAGGCAGTTACGCGGTCGTGCCGGTAGGCAGGGTGACCCCGGAACATCCCAGTTTTACGCATCGCTGGAAGATGACCTAATGCGTATGTTCGGTAGTGACCGCATCGCCTCCATGATGGATAAAATGGGATATAAGGAAGGTGAAGTGATCCAGCATAGTATGATCACCAAATCCATTGAAAGAGCACAGAAAAAAGTAGAAGAAAATAATTTTGGCATCCGCAAGCGCTTACTGGAGTACGATGATGTAATGAATAAACAACGTAAGGTGGTATACGAAAAACGTAACCATGCTTTGTTTGGCGAAAGACTGGCGCTGGATCTTGATAATGCATTTTATGTAGTTTGTGAAGGCCTTGTAAATTCATTCCGTGAACAGGACGACTATGAAGGATTTAAGTTATCTGTCATAGTTAATTTTGGCCTCGATACGTCCATACAGGAAAATGAATATATTAAAGGAAATATAAATGATCTCACAGAAAAACTATACCAGGAATCCATAAAGAACTATCAAAATAAAATGGGCGAACTGCGCCAAAATGCCATTCCTGTATTTAAGAATATTAAAAAAACCCAGGGTAATAATATTGAAAATGTTGTGGTGCCATTTAGTGACGGGCGTAAAAACATCCAGGTATTGACTAATATGCAAAAAACCCTGGAAACAGCAGGAAGTGAAATAGTGAATGCCCTGGAGAGAACTATCACGCTGGCGATGATTGATGAAACCTGGAAGGAGCATCTTCGCTCCATGGATGACCTCAAGCAGAGTGTGCAGACCGCTTACCTCGAACAAAAAGATCCGTTGGTTATTTATAAAGTAGAAGCATTCAGCCTGTTTCGCCAAATGGATAGTGAAGTAAACCGGGATATCGTTTCATTTCTTTGCCATAGTGGAATTCCGGTAGAAAGCAATGACGCCCCACTTAAAGAAGGACGTGAGCAAAAAACCGATATGAGCAGGATGCGGGCAAACAAAGCGCAAGTTGAAGCTGCCGGCGATGATTATGCAGCAAACGAAAAAGATTATTTTGATCCGTCAGATGGAACTGCCGTAAAAAAGGAACCAGTAAAAGTAGGTCCTAAAGTAGGTCGCAATGACCCTTGCCCTTGCGGAAGCGGCAAAAAATTTAAGAATTGTCATGGTAAGGATGCCTAAATAAATTACCCGCCGAACAAAATTTTATAATCCCGTTAGGATGACATATTCGTCTTTAACGGGATTTTTTTATTCAGCTTAACTGTTAACTACTACCATGCCGGCATAACCTAAACTAACGGTTAAGATTGAGCGAAGAACATATCATTAACGAGTCGTCAAATATGATTTGTGTTTAACCTTGCTAATACCTACCCGTACGCGATATTTAAAGAATGTGCGCATTCATCCAGGGAAATAAAAAAGGCGTAGTGATTAGCTACGCCTTCAATTATCAATCGATGAAGAATTTATCCTTCCTTATTGCTTTCTTTATCTTCATTATCCTTTTCTCCCTGCTGTAACTTTTCCTTGATTTGTGCCAGTGCACCCAAATCACCTAACGTAGCTTTTTCTACTTTACTTTGGATGGTCTTAACAACCTTCTTGGTTTTATCAGCTTCTACCCTGGCTTCTTTACGAGCTGCTTCTACTTCATCTTTCTTTGCCTGTTCCCAGATGCGGGTGTGGGAAAGAACGATCCTTTTCTCATTCCTGTCAAATTCTATCACCATAAACAAAGCCGTCTGGTCAGCAGTAACTGCGGTTCCATCTTCTTTAGTCATGTGACGGTTTGGAGCGAATCCTTCCAGGCCATACGACAATTGTACTACAGCGCCTTTATCATCTTTTTTGATAACGGTTCCTTCATGAATTGTACCAACGCCAAAAGTATCTTCCAATGCGTTCCATGGATCTTCTTCCAGTTGCTTATGACCTAACTGCAGTTTACGGTTATCCTTATCGATTCCCAGGATGATTATTTCAATATGCTCTCCAACTTTAGTGTATTCGGAAGGATGATTGAAACGTTTTAACCAACTCAGGTCGCTGATATGAATCATACCGCCTATGCCCGGCTCCAGTTCTACAAATACACCATACGGAGTGATGTTTTTAACCAATCCCTTGTGACGACTGTCAACAGGGTATTTGTTTTCGATCTCATTCCATGGATCAGGAGTCAGTTGTTTGATAGACAAACTCATTTTCCTTGAATCCTTATCCAGCGTTACCACTTTCGCTTTGTATTCATCACCAAGTTTAAAGAACTCTTTGGCATTGATCGGTGTATTGGCCCATGTAATTTCACTAACGTGAACAAGACCTTCTACACCTGGCATAATTTCCAGGAAAGCACCGTAATCTTCGATGTTTACTACTTTGCCTTTTACAATTTCGCCTTCTTTAACGCCTTCCGGCAATACATCCCATGGATGCGGGGTTAATTGTTTTAAGCCTAAACTGATACGTTTTTTATCATCGTCAAAATCAAGCACTACCACATTCAGTTTCTGATCCAGTTTCAATACTTCAGTTGGGTGATTGATGCGACCCCAGCTGATATCAGTGATGTATAGCAAACCATCCAGTCCGCCAAGATCCATAAAGGCACCGAAGTCAGTGATATTCTTTATGGTACCTTCTAAAACCTGTCCCTTTTCCAGCTTGCTCATAATTTCGGCACGTTGTGCTTCGATGTCGCTTTCGATAAGCGCCTTGTGAGAAACTACCGCGTTTTTAATGGCTTCGTTAATCTTAACCACCTTAAACTCCATTGTTTTACCCACAAACTGATCGTAATCTGTTACAGGTTTCACATCGATCTGTGATCCTGGCAGGAATGTTTCCATTCCAAATACATCTACGATTAAACCACCCTTTGTTTTGCTGGTAACTGTTCCAGTAACAATTTCACCCGACTTGTGCACCTCCACAATTTTCTCCCAGGCGCGGGTAGTACGGGCCTGTTTGCGGCTAAGATGAAGATGGCCTTCCCTGTCTTCCTTCTCAATCACCATAACTTCCACTTCATCTCCTGTTTTGAGACCAGGTGTGTCTCTGAATTCATTCAATGATACCAGGCCGTCACTTTTAAAACCGATGTTAATAACCACATCTGTTTTAGTTAAAGCCACTACCAATCCTTTTACTAATTCGCCATCCGTGATTGCGACAAATGTATTATCATATACACCGTCGTACTTTAATCTTTCTTCTTTTGTATAGGAAGAAACATTTCTTTTGTCTATGCTCCAATCGAAATCATCATGAGCGGTAGGTGCAGCTACGGGAGCCTGCTCCACTTCCGCTTCAGGTGAATTTTGTGTCGCTGTAGTCTCCTCCACGTTTGGGGAAGCCTCCTGTACATCAGCGTTTGAGTTAACAATATTGTTTTCAGACATAATTTAAACCCGAGGGATTTTAAAATTCGGGGTCGCGAAGATACGCCAAAAGGTTCAAAGACCCAATTTAGAACCTCCCGTCAAATGCCGTCTACCACATTTAATCACAAATTATCAAAATTGAAATATTATTCCATGATTAATTGAACGGGTATAATTTTACCCGTTATTATCGGTAGAGCGTTTTATATGCAATAATTTTTCGTTCATAATATTCTGACGGATAGTTTTATAGTAATTAACAAATGAAATTAATACTAAAATCATTTAAGGCACTGTATTAGCAACACTACATTAACTAAAAGTCTATATTATGGAAAAAACCGAAAAACTTGTTATAATGAATAAGGTGGTTCGAGAGTTAGATGATCTGGTAAACAGTGAAACTTCCTTGTTAAAAAAACTTGGTCAGCTGGAAGCGGATAACATCAATCTGGGCGACAAGGTCCTTGAGGCAGAACTATCCGGAATATATGAGCACGTTGATAATGCATTGTCAGAGACTAGTTCCTTACATTCCACCTATACGGGAATCAGGGAGCAGTTTATAAAGGATAATAACCTGGAAGAGGTTGTGGCGAATGCAAATATCACGGCAAGTTAAATAATAAGCATATATAATTACGGAGTACGATAAACCTAAAAAGGTATCGTACTTTTTTTATGTTTAAAATTTACAGTATTTAAAATCACTAGTGTTAATATATTCAGTAGATATAATATTAAGAAGAACAGAGTACGTTTGATTTTAAACATGATAAAATTTTCTTTCATACCCCTTTTTTATAATTTTACATGTGTTTATAAAAATTTGATATATGATTACCCCTATACTTTTACAACTTTTCGAGAAAGATCTTACCAGGCTGGCTGAAGAAATCAATTTATATGAAAAAGAGGAAACAATCTGGCAAATTAATGAAGGAATCAAAAACAGCGGAGGAAATCTTTGTTTACATATTACCGGGAACCTGCAACATTTTATAGGAGCCGTTTTAGGTGGGTCTGGCTACGTGCGTAATCGTAATGCAGAATTTACCTTAAAGAATATACCCCGGGTGAAATTACAGGGACTTGTTGGTGAAACTAAAACTGTAATAAGAGATACACTGGAACAAATTAGTAAAAAAGAACTACAAAAATTATATCCGCAACAGGTATTAGATGAACCAGTACCTACCGAATATTTTCTTATTCACTTACTTAATCACCTTAATTATCATTTAGGACAGATTAATTACCATAGAAGAATGATACAAAAGGCATGAATTTTCAGGTTTGAGGCATTACCCATTGCCAGCCTCGTTCAGAAACTTTTAGCTTTATAATTTCATATGATCTTATATTACTTGGTAATTGTTTATTCGTACCTCAACCCTCATTCTTCAGTGCTGATGGCCTTTGCTGCAATATGGCCCGTTGTCCAGGCATTCTGGAAGTTAAAGCCGCCAGTAACGCCGTCGATATTTAAAACTTCCCCGGCAAAAAACAAGTTGGGTACTATTTTACTCATCATAGTGCTTGGGTCCACTTCATTTAAGGAAATGCCGCCTGCCGTTACAAATTCTTCCTTAAATGTTGTTTTACCCTGAACATCAAATTCACTAAGGCATAAATTTTTAATCAACTTGTTTTGTTCCTTAACGGGAAGGTCTGCCCATCGGATATCGGGATTAATTCCGGACTCAATTATAAAATGTTCCCACAATCGTTGCGGTAATTTAAATGGATTTCTGTTGACTATTTTTTGTGTTGCCAGATCAAAACGAAGCTGCTGCATCTTTTCCTTTAGAGTTTGCTCATTAAATAAGGGAAGCCAATTGATAATCACTTTGAAATAATAGTTGCGTGCCGCCAATTCCCTGGCGCCCCAGGCGCTTAATTTTAAGATAGCCGGGCCGCTCATCCCCCAGTGGGTAATTAATAAAGGGCCGGATTCCTCCAATTTGGTACCTGAAATTCTGACGGTAACCCCTTCAATCGCCACTCCCATTAGTTTAGTAATAGAATTACCGGGTATATTAAATGTAAATAAGGATGGAACCGGATCTTCAATAGTATGCTGCAGGTTGGTTAGCCATTGAAACAATATCGATTTAGGATAACCACCACATGCCACGCAAATGAAATCAGCATGAATATGCCGGGAATCTGCTAATAAAACTTCAAACTTTTCTTCAACATATTTTATTTGTTTTACTTCTGCATTCATCATAATCTCTACTCCATACTTATTACCTTCCCTGCTTAGGCAATCGATGATAGTTTGAGAAGAATCTGTAACAGGAAACATTCTTCCGTCCTCCTCCGTTTTAAGAAGAACATTTCTTTCATTAAACCAATGAATTGTATCGGTAGTGAAAAAATGATGAAAGCACTTCTTTATAAAATTTCCACCCCGTGGATATTTCTTTGTCATCTCGGCTATACTTGAGCAGTGATGGGTTACATTGCATCTTCCACCCCCGCTAATTTTTACTTTCGACAATAATTTACTGGTCTTTTCAAGCAATATCACAGTTAGCTCAGTATTCATCCTTGCGGCATTTACCGCACAAAAAAAACCCGCGGCACCCCCACCAATCACAATAAGTTTTTTCGACATGCTAATTTATTTCAGTATACCAGGTTTTCCATTCAGAAAAAATAGTACATTAACCCCTACCGAATTAAATTTGGAAGTAAACCTGCGGCGATAGTGCAAATTGATTATTCCCAACTAAATCCCGGAATCTTAAAATGAAAAATATTCCACCACTGATACTCCATTTTCATGTAAAGTATAAAAGGGCCTTCTATTTGGATTTTCTCCCCGCTTTCCAAGACCGCGTCATATGATAAAGTGCCTTTACTATATCCCTTCCCGACCTTGTTTTCCCTGTTTTCTGGCAACTCGAAATTAACTTCCTCAATGGTATACGTTGCATTAGAAAAACCACTGTAGGAATCAAACACCTTCGTTATTTTAGTTATTGCCTCTTTCTTAGACAACGATATTTTCTCTCCTAAAAGAAAAGTATCCGCTAATTCCCAATTGTCTTCGTCAATTTTCTGATTGAACCAACCTGTAATGAAATCTATCGACCTCGCTTCGATATCCATTTTGTGATTTGGATGAAACTCCTCGTAGATATAATGTGTAATCAACCCTGGAATATTAATATCATCTGATTCAAGTTCGAATAACTCTTCCGTTATGAAAGCATACTTGAGGCGTGAATCATAACTGCCGGAAAAATCGACTTCAATACTTTTTTCCTTCATAAGTGCGCAAATATTTTCCCACTCATTTTCTATTTCATAGTCATCTAATTCGTCTGATTTTTTAAAAGCAGGCCTGCCCAGGAAATCAAAGATCTTTACCTGTTTTGCATTTGCAAAAGCATGTTCGAATTCCAGCACATTTTTAAGGAAGGTATTTTCCAGATCGGGAGATAATTTTTCAGTGGATACGAATGCTCCGCCAAGCTCTGCATTCAATTTCATCTGGAGTATCTCATTCTCAATTCGAAGGTTTTCCTCAGGATCACCGCTGAAATTACCAGGTTGCACATCCGTGTTATTAATTTTCATATTTGTTGTTTAAGACATGAAAATAAAAAAGTGGAGGGCATCTATCCAGGGTGAATTAACCTTTTCTGAAAATTAGCGCTTAATAATAGGTAGCATCCAGGTTTATATTGTTTTTTTCATTTCTTTCTATCTGTTCGAATGATGAAAGAATGTCGGCCTTACCTTTTCTTACACAGATTGTGTGTTCATAATGGGCGGAAGGTTTGCCATCTTTTGTTCGTACTGTCCAGCCATCTTCATCGTACCAAACCTGTTTTCCACCGAGGTTAACCATCGGTTCAATGGCTATAACCAATCCTTCCTGCAATTTTATGCCGGATCCCCGCTTTCCGTAATTAGGTACCTGGGGATCTTCATGCAGATTTTTACCCAATCCATGTCCAACAAGTTCCCTTACTACTCCGTAGCCATGTAGTTTCTCAGTATGATCCTGCACTGCGAATGAGATATCCCCTACGCGATTTCCTGCAATGGCTTTTTCTATTCCTTTATAGAGTGATTCTTTCGTAACGCGAAGCAAACTCTTTTGTTCTTCAGCAATATGTCCTATCGCAAAAGTATAAGCGCTGTCGCCGTGAAATCCATTTTTAAAAACGCCAATATCTACCGACACAATATCACCTTCCCTTAATTCTTTGTCAGTTGGGAAACCATGAACTATAGCATCATTCACAGACATGCAACATGTAAAAGGAAATCCTCGATAGTTTTTGAAAGAAGGAATTGCTTTATTATCAAGAATAAATTGTTCAGCCTGCTTATCAATTGCTAATGTGCTCACGCCGGCCTTAAGTAAGGTAGCCACCACCGCTATTGTTTCACTTACCAGTAAGCAACTTTCTCTTACCAGCTCTACTTCCTCTTTTGTTTTAAAATAGATCATTGTAAAAATTCCTGTTTCTGATAGTGTAAAATCAAGCCCCGGTATTACGTCTGCCAGCCATTTATAAAAAAACCTGACAAATTTTTACACTTGCCAGGTTATGGTTTACTTAATCAAATTATATTTTAAATAGTTGCCTGGGTAGCTTGTCTTCCCTGTATTCTTCCTCCTTTCATTAAGCCATCGTATTGACGCATTAATAATTGGGTTTCTATTTGTTGCAGTGTATCAAGAACCACTCCCACCATAATAAGCAGGGATGTACCTCCAAAAAAGGTAGCAAAGCCCTGAGTAACACCTAAACGCTGCGCAAAACCTGGTAATATACCCACAATCGCTAACAAAACAGCTCCTGGCAGGGTAATCCGGTCCATAATGGTACCGATATAATCAGCCGTTGGCTGACCTGGCTTCACGCCTGGAACAAATCCATTATTTCTTTTTAGATCATCCGCAATTTGTTTCGGGTTAAAGATCAGGGCAGTATAGAGAAAGGTAAATGCAATTACAATTATCGCATAAATAACCATGTGCCACGCATCTCTTGAGTCGGAAAATATCCTTGCTATACCCTTACCTGACTCAAAACTAGTATAGGAAAATAATGTAGGAAGGAACATAATCGCCTGGGCGAAAATTATAGGCATTACTCCAGCTCCATTCACTTTTAGAGGCAAAAACTGCCGGGCACCGCCAAACTGTTTATTACCTACAATCTGTTTTGCATATTGAACCGGGATTTTACGAACACCCTGCACCAAAACAATTAATCCCATAATAACGGCTATCAAAACGGCTATTTCAAGGAAAAATATCAGGGGACCCCCACCGCCGCGCTCAGCTTTTGAAATCCACTCCTGACCTGTAGCCTGAGGAAGACGGGCAAGAATTCCCACCATAATAATGATCGAAATACCATTTCCCAGACCTTTATCTGTAATTTTTTCTCCGAGCCACATTACGAATAATGTGCCGGCAGTTAATATAACAGTAGTAGAAAAAGGAAAATATGGCGCATACGATGCGAGTAAAGCCGGGCCATTAACCTGACGAAGATACGCAACGTAAGCTCCTGCCTGAACAGCCGTAATAGCTACAGTTAAGTACCTTGTCCACTGGTTAATTTTCTTTCTGCCGCTATCGCCTTCTTTTTGAATTTTCTGCATTTGAGGAACAAGGATAGTCATCAATTGCATAAAAATGGATGCGGAAATGTATGGCATGATACCAAGCGCAAGAATGGAAGCCTGTGAAAAAGCTCCACCGGCAAAAGCATCAATCAATCCCAATGGACCGGATTGAGCGCTGTCTTTGTTTAAAAGATTCGCGTCAATTCCCGGAAGAACGATATGCGCACCTAACCGATATATCAGTATGAGTATCAGGGTGGTGATGATCTTAGATCTCAATTCCTCGATACTCCAGATATTCTTAAGTGTCTTTAATAATTTATTCACAGATTTGTCAAAATTTTAAGCCCGGTTAGAAAAAGATACCTGCCAGAACCCCAGGCAAGTTACTTAAAATTATGGTATAATTTCTATGCTGCCACCAGCCGCCTCAATAGCAACTTTCGCCTTTTCACTTACAGCATTAACCTTGAAAGTAAGCTTTGATTTAAGCTCTCCATTTGCCAATATCTTAATTCTGTCTGTTTTGCCAATTATCAGGCTTCCGTATAATTGTTCAATTGAAAACTCGGTAATTTCATACTTCTCAACAAGAAGATCGATCTGTCCCAGGTTAAAAACCTTGTATTCAACCCGGTTATTATTTGTAAACCCGCGTTTTGGAAGCCTTCTCTGAATGGGCATCTGGCCCCCTTCGTGCGCCATTTTTATTTTATACCCCGCGCGGCTTTGACCGCCTTTATTACCTTTTGTAGAGGTGCCCCCTTTACCGGAAGCTTCACCCCGACCTAACCTTTTTTGTTTATGGGTTGATCCTACTGCGGGACGGAGATTGTGTAATTGCATATTTTTAATTTTTACTTGACGGGGTTGATTCCCCTCGCTTTTTGTGAAAATGTAATGTCGACTTTATTCCTTAAGTCATACAACTTTAAGAATCAACGTATGGAAATGTTATAAACGTTACTTTATCGGTTCTTCCGGTGAAATGCTGGCCCCAGGTTTTTCTTCCGATGCATCTGCAGAGGGGTCTTCAGGGAACACCTCCGATGCAGGTTCTTCCACAACAGCTTCTTTTGCCGGCTCTTCTTTTGTTACATTAGAAACTTGTGCTACAAGTTCCTCAGGTAATACCGGTGTTACAGCGGGTTGTTCTACCTCATTTGAAGCGGCAGCAGGTATGGCAAGTTCTGCAGCAGAGTTAGTAGAAGCCTGAGAGATGATTTTTTTCTTTGATTCTTGTACCCTTGTCTCCATAGCAGAAACTGCTTCAAGCGTATCTCCTTCCTCCGTTTCTTCAATTCTTATTAAATGATTCACTGCACGAACCATTCCCAGGATTTGAGCAGTAGCTTCAACCTCGCGGGATGCATTCATTTTATTTAAACCAAGCGCCCTCAGCGTCAATTTTTGACGTTCTGGTCTGTCTATACCACTTTTAATCTGGGTTATCTTAATTTTTTTCATTTTTGTCCGATTTCGTATTCCTGTGTTTCATTTTTGGAAAGAACCCATTATGCAAAACATGAACATTTTATCCATTAAATACCTTCTTCAAACTAATATTTCTTGTTTTAGCTACGCTAATTGGTTCTCTTAACATGGCCAATGCTTTAAAAGTAGCCTTGATAACATTATGTGGATTGGCAGATCCCAAAGATTTAGCCAATACATCTGTTATTCCTGCACTTTCCAGGACAGCACGCATGCTTCCCCCGGCTATTACACCAGTACCTTGAGCGGCCGGTTTTATTAATACCTTTGCAGCACCATCTTTGGCAAGTTGATCATGTGGTATGGTTCCATGCATAACAGGAACCCTGATTAGATTTTTCTTCGCATCCTCAATTCCTTTGGCAATGGCTTCCTGTACTTCCTTGGCCTTACCTAACCCATGCCCAACAACGCCGCTTTCATTACCCACAACTACCAGTGCGGAGAAACTGAATGCACGGCCACCCTTGGTTGTTTTTACAACCCTATTTATAGAAACAACCTTTTCTTTTAACTCCAGGTCGCCGGCTTTAACTTTATTTAGAATAACATTTGACATTATAATCGATTTACGATTTAAATTCAGTTTGAAAATTATGCTTTACGCTTATTACCTAACCTCGAACTTTATTAAAATTTAAGACCACCTTCCCGCGCGCCTTCTGCCACAGCCTTAACCCTGCCATGGTATAAATATCCACCACGGTCAAAAACCACATCGCTCAGACCAAGAGCAACAGCTTTCTTTGCAATAGCAGCGCCTACCAGTTTGCTTTTTCCCGATTTGTCTACCTTCTGTGCCAGTATCTCTTTATCTTTTGATGAAGCAGATGCCAGTGTTTCGTTTTTTACGTCATCAATCAATTGTACGTAGATTTCAGTGTTACTTCTGAACACAGACAATCTTGGTATCTCCGTTGTGCCCGCAATCTTCCTGCGGATACGGTACCTGATCTTTTGCCTGCTTGCCACTTTTGTGTTCATGTTATTTATTTTTTCTTCCCGATACTGCCGGGATATTTATTGATTATTATTTACCAGCAGCTTTACCAGCTTTTTTACGAACCAATTCCCCTGAATATCTTACACCCTTTCCTTTATAGGGTTCAGGTTTGCGTAACCCGCGAATTTTTGCAGCCACCTGCCCTACCAGTTGTTTATCTATACCCTCCAAACTGATCTTTGGATTCTGGCCTTTCTCAGTAAGTGTTGCCAACTTTAATTCCTTGGGAACATCAAATATTATATTGTGAGAAAATCCCAACGCCAGGTCAAGTACATTGCCCTGGTTAGTGGCTTTAAATCCTACACCTACCAATTCAAGATTTTTTTTATATCCTTCTGTAACTCCTTTCACCATGTTAGATACAAGGGAACGATAAAGGCCATGCAAGGCACGGTGACGGATCTGATCCGTGGGGCGGGTGATCTCCACATTACCATCTTTTACGGAGACCGTAATATCTCTGTCAATGGCTTGTTTTAATTCCCCTTTAGGACCTTTAACAGTAATAATATTATCATTTCCGACCGCAACGGTTACGCCACCGGGAAGAGTTACAGGTTGTTTACCAATTCGAGACATAGTCGGTTTAAATTTAAGATTTACGAAACTTGATTGTGTTCAGCCACGACTCAGGCTTAATTTCAATCTTATAGTATAGAGTCAGGTTCAGGAGAATTTCCATAGAACCTGGAAACTTATTAATAGATATAACACAGAACTTCCCCGCCCACATTTTGTGTTTTTGCTTCCTTATCAGTCATTACCCCTTTAGAGGTTGAAATGATAGCCACACCCAAACCATTCTTTACACGCTTAAATTCTGAAGGGCTTGAATACGTGCGCAACCCTGGGCGGCTAACTCTTTCAAGACTTTGAATTGCTGGCTGTTTGGTATCCGGATCGTATTTTAATGCGATCTTAATCAGGCCCTGTTTGGTATCATCTTCAAATTTGTATTTTAGAATGTACCCTTTTTCGTAAAGGATCTCTGTGATGCGCTTTTTAAGATTAGAAGACGGTATTTCAACGATCCGGTGATTTGCCATCTGGGCATTCCGGATTCTTGTGAGATAATCTGCTATAGGATCAGTTACCATTGTTTGATAGAAATTGATAGTTAAAAAAATACAATGCGATATCCATTCTCAGTACTTGTCTACTCTTTATTCAGGAGACCGATACCCTCTTGCTGTTTACCAGCTCGACTTAGTAACCCCTGGAATTTTTCCAGCAAGTGCCATGTCACGAAAAGCAATTCTGGACATGCCAAAGAACCGAATATACCCCCTTGGACGACCTGAAATCTGACAACGGTTCTTAAGACGAACCGGAGATGCATTTTTCGGAAGTTTATCCAGGGCTGCATAGTCGCCATCAGCTTTAAGCGCCGCGCGTTTGTCGGCATACTTAGCTACCATGACCATTCTCTTTCTCTGCCTGGCTTTTACTGATTCTTTTGCCATATTCGAATTTTAGATATTAGTTATTATATTTCATCTTATGGATGAAATTCAAAATTATTAGTTGTTATCCTTCTTGATATTTTTAAAAGGCATACCCAACTCTTTCAACAATTCATACGCTTCCTCATTCGTTTGGGCTGTTGTTACAAACGTTATATCAAGGCCCGTAATTTTATTGACTTTATCAATATCGACCTCTGGAAAAATGATTTGTTCAGTAACTCCCAATGTATAATTTCCCCGACCATCAAACGATTTATCGTTGATACCTTTAAAGTCACGTACACGTGGTAACGCAACAGCAATAAGCCTGTCAAGGAATTCATACATTTTAACGCCCCGTAAGGTTACTCTCGCCCCGATTGGCATATTCTTACGCAACTTGAAATTGGAAATATCCTTTTTAGACATGGTAGCAACCGCCTTCTGCCCGGTGATTGTTGACAGTTCTTCCACGGCAACATCTACCAGTTTTTTATCAGTAACGGCGCCGTTAACGCCACGGTTCAGGCAAATTTTCTCCAGTCGTGGAGCCTGCATGATACTTACGTAGCTGAATTTTTTCATTAAGGCAGGTACAACTTCTTTTTTGTACTTTTCTACCAGTCGCGGAGTGTATTTATCGGTACTCATTATTTAATTACCTCCCCTGATTTTTTTGAAATACGAACTAGTTTACCATTTTCGCGGGAACGTTTTATTTTAGAACCTTCCCCTTTTTTTGCATCCCACAACATTACATTGGAGATATTTACCGAAGCTTCCTTTTTAAGGATGCCACCCTTTGTATTCTGGGCAGACGGCTTGGTATGTTTAGTAACGATATTAACGCCTTCTACTATTACGCGGCCTTTTTCAACCAGCACTTCCAGCACTTTGCGGGGCTTCTTGAGGTCTTTGTCGTCACCGGAAATAACTACCACGTTATCGCCTTTTTTAATATTGTATTTCGGTTTGAATCTTGTATTCATTATAGATTCTATTTAAACTTTTTTATTTAGTGGCCCGTTTAAAGCGGGCGCAAAGGTACATTATAAAACTTCCGGAGCAAGAGAAATGATCTTCATATATCCTTTATCGCGCAGTTCCCTGGCAACGGGTCCGAATATACGGGTACCTCTTGGCTCTTCTGCAGCATTCAATAATACGACAGCATTATCATCAAAACGGATATAGGAACCATCTTTCCGGCGTAATTTGTTTTTGGTTCGCACGATAACGGCTTTGGTTACCGTGCCCTTTTTAATACCGCCAGAGGGAATAGCATCCTTAACGGTAACTACGATTTTATCTCCAATTCTTGCCGTTAACTGACCACTATTTCCCAGAACACGAATGCACAATACCTCTTTAGCTCCACTGTTATCAGCTACATTAAGCCTGCTTTCTTGCTGAATCATTTTATTTTAATTTAGAGGCCTGATTTCAGATTCAAGATAAAAATCCGATCTAAAACCATCCATTATAAAGTTTATTATCTTATACTCCAAACTGCGATTCCTTCCAGGAATTACAATCCAAAATCGATCATTAATTATTTCACTTTTTCTAAAACTTCTACCAGTCTCCAGCGTTTTGTTTTACTTAACGGGCGTGACTCCATTATCTTTACCAGGTCACCAATACTGCATTCGTTTTTTTCGTCGTGCGCATGGAACTTAGTCGTTTTTTTCACAAACTTACCATAGATGGGGTGCTTCACTTTTCGTTCTATCGCAACAGTAATGGTTTTAGCCATCTTATTGCTTGTTACTACCCCGGTCCTAACTTTTCGCAAATTTCTTTCAGCCATTTTATTATGTTTTAGCTTTTAGCTTTTAGCGTAGCTTTTAATTCATTCCGCAACTTATGCCAGAGTTGATCCTTTCCTGTGAAGCCTTTATACAGCCAGGCTTTTCTTGTGAAGCTCTGTTTTTAAACGGGAAAGATCTTTCCGCAATGCACGTATGCTCATTGGATTCTCCAATGGAGTAATGGCATGAGCAAATTCAAGTTTCTTCAGGCGCATTTCATCTTCCTGAATTCTTGCCTTGAGGTCCGAATCACTCATATCCCTCACACTCTTTAAAAAATCTATTTTCTTTAACATCTTTATTTCAATTTGAAAATTTACAACTTGTCTGATGGCTACTTAGTATCAGATGCGTCGTTTTATTTAGGCGGAGTAATCTCTCCTGATAACAAATTTTGTTCTGATCGGTAGCTTTTGAGCAGCCAGTTCAAAAGCTTCTTTTGCTACCTGTTCTGTTACTCCATCAGCTTCAAATAAAATTCTTCCTGGTTGCACCACAGCAGCCCAATGATCAGGAGCTCCTTTGCCTTTACCCATCCTAACTTCCGCTGGCTTACGGGTAATCGGCTTATCCGGGAATACACGTATCCAAACACTTCCTTCTCTTTTCATGTGCCTTGTTAAAGCCTGACGCGCAGATTCTATCTGGCGATCAGTTAACCAAATCGGCTCCATTGCTTTCAAAGCAAATGAACCAAACTCAATAGTAGCGCCTCTTTTTGTATCGCCCTTCATGCGGCCCCGTTGCATTTTCCGGTGCTTCGTCCTTTTTGGCTGTAACATATCAGTTCTCAGTTATAAGTTCCGAGTTGGAAGTTTAATCACCCCACAAACTCAAATGATTTACAATATTATTAAACGCTTAAAAGCCTCATAGATGATTAAGCGAATAACTGCTTATCTTCTGTTATCTCTTCCGCCGCCACTGCTGCCACCACTTCTGCCGCCGCGGTCACCACCCTGACCACCACCGCCGCCTGGCCGGCTGTCTCTATTATCCCTTCTTTCCGGACCTCTCTCTTCTCTTTCCCCGCCTGGACGCCTGTCTCTCCTGTCGCTTACATCGCTCTTACCACCTACAAAGTTTGGATTAAGATCTCTTTTCGCCAATACTTCCCCTTTACATATCCAAACCTTGATACCTATTTTACCATAAACAGTAAGCGCGAAAATGGAGGCGTAATCAATATCCATTCGATAAGTATGCAATGGCGTGCGTCCCTGTTTGATTTCTTCCGAACGCGCTATTTCAGCACCACCCAAGCGGCCACTTACTTTAACCTTTATTCCTTCCGCACCCATGCGGAGAGAAGAAGCGATCGCCATTTTGATCGCTCTCTTGTAGTTGATACGATTTTCAATTTGTTTGGCGATGGTATCAGCTACTATATTCGCATCTAGTTCAGGGCGGCGTATCTCAAGGATATTTATCTGAACGTCATCCTTACCTGTCAGTTTCTTCAACTCTTCCTTGATCCTGTCTACCTCATTCCCACCTTTACCAATAATGATTCCGGGCTTAGATGTATGAATGGTTACAATGAGCTTTCCCAGTGTACGTTCAATCACTATCTTGGCGATGCCCCCTTTATTGATACGGGCCATAAGGTAAGTGCGGATCTTGTGATCCTCAATTAACTTAACGGAATAGTCCCTTTTGTTTCCGTACCAATTACTTTCCCAACCACGTATAATTCCTAACCTTGCACCAATAGGATTTGTTTTCTGACCCATATTCGGTATTTAGTTAATTTAGTTTAAACATATTTTGTTCAGTTAATCGAAACATGTATTACAAATCAATAAAAATTATGGCTTTGTATCTACAATAACAGTAACATGATTGCTACGCTTCCTGATGCGGTAGCCACGTCCCTGGGGAGCTGGCCTCATACGCTTCAATACTCTGGCGCCATCTACCATGATGGTTTTCACCACCAGACCAGCTTCATCTCCGCCTTCATTTTTCTGTTTCCAGTTGTTGATGGCAGAAAGTACCAACTTGCGTAAGGGTACGGCAGGATGTTTAGTATTATGTTCTAATTCTGCCAAAGCCTTTTCCACATTCAAACCACGGATCAGGTCTGCGAGTAAACGCATTTTCCTCGGTGAAGTGGGATAGTTTCTTAATTTAGCTACTGCTTCCATTTTGTTTAGTTCTATGTTCCCGGCTCGCGGCCTTTGGGCCGTAAACTTCAAACGCTTATTTGTTAGGCAATTTTTTTGCTTGAATGTCCTCTGAAATTTCTTGTTGGTGCAAATTCACCCAGTTTATGCCCTACCATAAATTCCGTAACATATACAGGGATAAACTTATTACCGTTATGAACAGCAAATGTATGCCCTACAAAATCCGGCGTAATCGTGGAGCGGCGACTCCATGTTTTGATAACACCTTTCTTCGATTTTCCATCATTAACAGCCAACACCTTTTTTTCGAGATGCTCTGCTACATAAGGACCTTTTTTAACTGAACGAGCCATAATGGTTTCGTTATTAATTATTAATTAGTGATAATTATTGATGTGCTTAACTCCTGTTCCTTTTCAACCCGTCCTCTACTTTTTATATCTACTTAGCCAACTTCTTCCCATTTTTCCTTTGGATGATCAGCTTATCGCTTCCCTTTCCTCTTGTTCTTGTTTTCAAGCCTCTGGAGTATTGTCCGTTCCTGGAGCGTGGCTGGCCACCGGAAGCCTTTCCTTCACCTCCACCCATTGGATGATCAACCGGGTTCATAGCAACGCCTCTTGTACGCGGGCGAATACCCCTCCAACGATTTCTTCCAGCCTTACCCATACTTTGAAGGCTATGATCACTATTGCTTACTACGCCTACAGTGGCGTAGCAATTAATCAACACCTTTCTCAATTCACCGGATGGCATTTTTAGTACTGCATACTTCGCTTCCTTGTTACTCAGTTGTGCGGAGGAACCGGCGCTTCTTGCAATTTTACCACCCTGTCCGGGCTGCATTTCGATATTGTGAACCATTGTTCCCAATGGCATATTCTTTAACTGTAATGAATGACCAATTTCAGGGGCCACTTCATCACCGCTTATTACGGTTCCACCAACCTGTATACCTTGTGGAGCAAGAATGTATCTTTTTTCGCCATCTGCATAATGCAACAAAGCAATAAATGCAGTACGATTTGGATCATATTCAATGCTGGCCACGGTTGCACTAATACCTTTCTTATCTCTTTTAAAATCAATAGTACGGTACATTTTTTTATGACCGCCACCCATATTCCTGGATGTTCTTCTTCCTTGTACGTTTCTGCCAGCGGTCACTTTAACCTTTTCCAACAGTCCTTTTTCAGGGATATCTGTTGTAATTTCTGCATAGGCATTACCGATTCTCCATCGGGTGCCGGCAGTCATTGGTTTGTATTTTTTTAAGGCCATTTTATTGTCGT
>JBDSBP010000636.1:0-8592 GCA_039921525.1 Chitinophagaceae bacterium
TTCAGTGTAGCGATCGAATAGCCGGAATCCGCATCCCATATTTTGGCAGTACTGTCATCAGAAGCGGTAACAATTTTACTTCCATTTGGGGAGAAAGCGGCGTTGTTTACCTCATCGTTTTGTCCTCTCAGAGTATGAACTAATTTCCTAGTAGCCACATCCCATATTTTAGCGGTTTTGTCGTAAGAAGCAGTGACAATCTTTCTTCCATCGCGGGAGAAGAAGGCGGTGGATACAGCGTGGTAATGTTGAAAACGCTGTTCAAATAATAAATTTTTGTTTTCGATGTGTTTATAAAATGCTTCGGATACAAGTCAAAACGATCGTTAATTATTACATCGCAGCTACCTGTTTCTAACTGGTATGAGTACTTGGACGAACCGCAGCTGGCCGATTATCCTCACTTTTTAATTATGCGAAGTAATTGAATTATCTATTTTATCAATCAATCAGTTAGGTGATAACTCTTTCGTTTTTGTTAGCATAATATTTTTGTTGTAGGTACCTTAATCTACAAATTTATTAATATGCAAAACAATTTTAATTACTCCGACGTAACCTCGAAAGCATTAGAATATCTTAAAGAAAATCTATTTTATAAGTACGTTACTCTTCGCCACTACCGAGGTAGATGGCTGCTTCTTAAGGAATATATGGGCTCGCACAAGATCGGTTTACTTAGTTCCGCTGTATGTAAGGATTTTCTACACAACTTTTATAAAGGACGAAAGCATTCTGATTTATCAGTTAATGAAAAACTAATTGAAAAATCCGTATCTGTTCTATCTGAGTTTATGCAAACCGGTACAATCCAGCGGAAAATAAAAATTACATACCTGGATGGTTCAATTGGTATCTTAATGAAAGACTTCCTGGCTTTCAAGCAATCTCGTCGTTTGAGCTCACTGACAATTGATAAGATAGAAAGCCACTTAAGTAGTTTTAATTTTTGGCTGTCTGCAAATAGTATTTTTGATATTAGTACCATTCGACAAGCACATCTCATTAGTTATATTCAAAGCCTAGACCCCAATAAAAATTCATTAGTCCACGATACTTTGATAAATCTACGTGGCTTCTTCAATTACCTTTATAACAACGACCTTATAACAACAGATTTTACCAGGTTTATACCCAATAATAATTATAGAAACCAGTCCCGGTTACCTTCTTACTATTCCGAGGAGGAAATAAATCAGTTGTTAGATTCAATTGACAGGGGAACAAGAGTAGGGAAAAGAGATTATGCAATTTTGGTTCTGGCTGCCTGTCTTGGATTGAGGGAATCAGACATTGCTCGCCTCAAATTTGAAAACCTGCATTGGGATAGGAACTTAATAATACTCAGGCAATACAAGACAGGTAAGGATTTAATCCTTCCATTGTTACCGGCTGTTGGTAATGCCATGCTCGATTACATTCAATATGGCCGGCCAAAATCAAGTGAACAATATATTTTTTTGCTTGTCACATCTCCCTATCTCCCTATAAGATCTAGCACTATTGCAGAATTGGTTGGCAGAAGATTTGTCAACGCAAATTTAAATACAAAAGACAAAAAACACGGTGGCCATGCCCTTCGTCATAGCCTGGTAAAAGAGCTTCTTGGAAACAAGCAAGCACTTCCTGTAATTATGGAAGTTCTTGGTCATAAAAACCTGGAATCTACGAGACATTACATACGTATTGATACAGAATCATTGAGGCAATGTGCATTGGAAGTCCCTATGGTTGACCCACTCTTCTATGTGCAGGAAAAGCAAAACCATTTTAATCAATAACAAAATGCCTTTTATGAAAAACAAAATATATTTTAGCATTATTGCCCCCTATATTTCTGAATTTTTAACTTTTAAGAGAAGCCTTGGTTATAAATACGTAGAGCAGGAGAGAATGCTTGCAAACTTTGACAGATTTGTTTTAGGGCAGAATCTAACCTGTGTTGGATTATTAAAAGAAGTCGCCGATAAATGGTCTGAAAGGCGAAATGACGAGGCAGAGCTTTCCAGGTACGGAAGAGTAGTTTGCCTATGCCAGTTCGCAGAGTATCTTCGCAATCGTGGTATTAAATCATATCTCCCTCAATTGCCCAAATACCCAGATTGCAACTTCATCCCCCATATTTATTCTTATGAGGAAATTGCTGCTATATTCAAGGCATGTGACGATTTAAGAATAAAGAAGATCGATATGAGCTCTTCTTTGTTTTCAATGCCCTGCCTGCTTCGAATGCTTTATGCGACAGGCATACGAGTTGGTGAGGCACTGTTCTTGAAAAACAAGGACGTTAATCTGAATGATAGGTGCTTAACCTTGAAAGAAACAAAAAATGGAAAAGATAGGTTAGTACCCTTTACAAATTCTCTTGCAAGCGTCTGTAAGGATTATTTGCAGTACAGAAATAAGATTCCATTAATCGGCTTGAATAATGAAGACAAACCTTTCTTTGTAACGTTAAATGGTGCCTGTTGTAAACGTGACAGCGTTTATCACTGGTTCCGTAAAATACTTGATCGGGCCGCAATCCCTTTTACGGGCAACAGGCAGGGACCTAGAGTTCATGATGTTCGCCACAGCTTCGCATGTCACTCATTTGTGAAGCTCTCAGATGATGGACTGGATCTTTATTGTTCCTGGCCATACCTGTCTACTTACCTCGGTCATCAATCCCTGGAATCAACAGAGCAATACGTAAGACTGACCGCACAACTGTATCCTGAATTACTCAAGGACTCAGATAAAATGTATATAGATATTCTTCCGGACATTACAAATCAGCAAAAACTATAACCATGAAACAGTCCACAGATTTTGCAAAATATCTATCCGGCTTTTTGAATAATTACCTTATTACTGAAAGAGGTGTTAGTAACAATACCGTGAAATCATATAGCTATACTTTTATCCTCTTCATTAATTATATGCGTGATGTAAAAAATATCAATATCAATAAATTATCTTTAGAGCAAGTAACCAGGCCAGCCATCATAGAATTCCTTAACTGGCTTCAGGACAACCGCAGTTGTAGCGACGCTACCCGCAATCAAAGACTGGCAGCAATATCTTCATTTATCAAGTATGCTGAATACATGAACCCGGCAGGTTTATTCGAGTGTCATCAGATATTATCGATACCTGTAAAGAAAACGGAAAGGAAGATAATGAGTTATCTAACAATTGATGGAATAAAACTGCTACTTCAACAACCAAATACAGGCAAGGGAAAAGGAATGCGAGACCTTGCTTTGATATCCTTAATGTACGAAAGCGCAGCAAGGGTACAGGAGATTATAGACCTGACGCCTTCCGCTTTATATCTTCAAAGCAAACCTTACAGGGTTTTGCTCCACGGTAAGGGGAACAAATATCGACCGGTACCACTTCCAGAAAAAGAAGTGCAGATATTATTGCGATATATGACACAGTATGATCTTCTGGACAGAGAAAATACTCAGAAGCCTTTGTTCCCTAATAATCAAGGTCAGAAGATGACCCGAAACGGAGTTAATAACATATTGATGAAATATGTAAAAATGGCCAAAGCAAAAGATGAAAATTTAATACCGGCCAATCTAAGCTGTCATTCTTTGCGTCACTCGAAGGCTATGCAATTATTAGAATCAAAGGTCGAGTTGATACACATAAAAGATTTTCTAGGTCATAAGTCTGTAATAACTACTGAGATCTATGCACGGGTAAATCCAAAATATACATTTGAAGCGGTAAAAGGCGCATATAGAAATATAACAGCAGATGTAATTCCAGTTTGGGAGGGTAACAATGAAATACTGACCATGCTGAAAGGTTTCGTAAAATAACTCGAAATATTATGCGAAGTAATTAGCATTGATAGAATTGGTAAACATCTGGTACACAACTTACATTGTTCAATTACTTCGCATAATTAAAAAGTGAGGATAATCGGCAAGCGTTGGTTCATCCAGGTACTCGTGCCAGTTAGCGACCGGTAATTGAGAGGTAATAATTAGCGATCGTTTTGCGTACCGATCTTCTATGATTTGAAGGAGTGCAAGCTTGACATTTTTGTTAAGGTTTTGCAGTCCAAAGTCATCAATTATAATCAAAGGGATTTTTTCAAACTGGTTTAACAATTTTAAATAACTTCCCTCTGTTTTAGCGATTAAAATGGCTTCTATTAATCGGTTCATATTATAGTACCTGGTTTTAATGCCCATCATACAGGCCTGGTAGCCTAAGGCGCAAGCGATCCAGCTCTTCCCGCATCCTGTGGCTCCTGTTATCAAAATGTTTTCTCCTTGCCATAGATAACGGCCTTCCAGTAAGGTGGCCCATTGCGTCTTGTTGAGATTACGTGCGTCAGTACATTCAATGTGTTCCGGTAAGGAGTTATAGCGTAACCGGGCAGCTTTTACCAGCGTAGCCATTCGTTCATTGCTGCGGTGCAGTTGTTCAGCCTGTAAGAGGTAAGCAATAAGTTCATGGCCCTCGAGTTGTTGTTCTAAGGAAAGTTCCAGTTGAGCGTTATAACTGTTAGCCATACCCGCTAATTTTAATTCCTGCATCTGACGAAGTGTTTGTGAAGTGTTCATTTTTTTTTTGTTTATAGTGATGATAAAATAAAATGTCAACGCGTTAGTAGAGCAGATGATTTTTGCTATCGGACTCTTTGAATAAATGCATCTAAAAATCATCTGCTCTACTAACGCAAGCCCCGCGGCAGGCGTCAGGGTGTTACCCCGTATCAAGACTGCCGCATTAAAAACCCTCTTTACCTATAATTTTTGCTACCCCGTATATTAGCATGAGCAGGTAGCATTTTATCTTCCGTATCAAAAAGCATTGGCTGTTTGTCAAGGCCAGTCTCCAGGATGTTACGTATCATCTTTAGTGTTGGACGCAGCACATTGGCGGCTCTCAGGCAGGCTGCTTCCAGTCTTAGTTTTGTGTACCGGTTTTGTAAAAGAAGCATGGTATTGCAGGTCTTATAATTTTGCTCCGGGTAGATGCTGCCATGAAGGATTCGATCGGCTGCCTGTCGTGTGTACGGGCCTATCCATTCGGCTCTTTGCAAGAGCTCCTCCACGGTCCAGCCCTGCGTTTTTAGCATGTGTTGGTGACTGGCAGGCATATGTTCGTTTATTCGGTTAAACTTAGGCTCTGTACTGCTTCTCACATGGAAAGATATCCGCTCGTACCGGTGATACACTTCCACGGTTCTTATATCAAAATATACCTGCACCTTATAGCCCACGTATTGATAGGGTACCGTATAGTAATGCTTGTTATCCGGTAGCTGGATAGCATAGTTTCGTTGAACAGTGACCTGCTTACATTTCTTAATGCTGTAAGGGGTTTCAGGAAGCGCTTTAAGGGAACTCTTTTCCCCTCTTTCGAAGATGTCTCGACGGCTTTCAGAAGAGCCTTTATAGGGCTTTAAATTAAGGATATTTAATAGCCGCCGGATATGATGATTTAATGCTTCCAGGCTATCTGGTATTTCATTGTACAAAGGGCCATAAATATTTGTATATACAATATTGACCGCCTTTTCAACCATCGCCTTATCCTTGGCCTCGTAAGGACGCGTAGCACTGAAGGTAGTATTGTAGTGCGCTGCAAGCTGATGGCACAGTTCTGTAAATATAGGTTCATGCTTGTCTGCACGCGTTACCGCTGTTTTTACATTATCGCATAAGATGGTTTTGGTTACGCCCCCGATATACTTTACCATCTCATTGATACAATGAGCAAAGTCGGCTGTTTTTTGTGAGGGGATGGCTATGGTAAAAATTAGCCCGCTATAGGGCAACGTCGCCACAAAGACCTGGCATGCGATCATCTCTCCTGTTGACTTATCAACATAAGATAGTTTCTTACCAGCAAAATCTATCTGTGTAAATTCACCAGGTGAATACTCCCAATGATAGGCAGGATCACTATCATTCAGGTACTTTCTAAACCGGTAGCAATACTGGCTATACTTATAGCCGTCCGGATACTGCGTTACATATTCAATCCATAACAGTTGCTTTGTTACACCGGTCTTATGCAAACTATCTTTCTTCTCATGGAAGTGCTTTATCAATGCCTCAAAACGTTGCTGTACGAAGGGCGAAGAATCTTTATTGTAGATGATAGCAGCCAGTTCATTGTCGGGTAATTGACTACTAACGTTAACGGGTAACGTATGATCAATGGTTTCGATCTTACGAAGGTACTTCCGGACTGTTTTACGGCTGATACCGGTGCGCCTGACAATCTCTTTGATGGGTACACCATCAGCACTTAATTGTTGTATTTGTTTTGCCTGATTCATGTTAATCTGTTTTTGAGCCATTATGCCTGTTTTAGCAGGCAAAAGTGAACACAAAAGCAATCACATCAGGTTTCTCTTCAGGGGGGTTACCATGCGCCGGAATGTCATAAGGCCAGAAATACAAACCGTGGGTTTTGGGAGGGAAAATAGTGACTTGGAGAACGTAAAAAGATCGCAGAATAAGAGGCTAGGAGGATACTTTGAAGGTGGGGTTACCATGCCCGGAATGAGGGGTTACCATAAAACGGAATAGGGGGTTACCATGCACCGGTGTATACAACCATTGTCTCGTCCTGAAAAAACCTTACAGTTTTTGATGATAATCCTGCTTTTACTTTACACTGGATTTGGAGTAATCCTGGAATAACTTTACAGTGATTTAGAAGTAAATTAATCAATACTTTCATATCAATGAAAATAATGTTTAGAATGTATTGTTTTTATTGTAGTATATATGCATTGATGCAATGCCTCAAAAAAACCTAATCAAATAGATTCATGGGCGATAGCCCATTCCTTTTCTTCTTTCTTTTTTTGGTTCTTTTTTTCTTTAATTTTTTAATCGATAGTTCACTTGAAATACTTATCCACATTGCGTTTCAATGAGTTTTTATTTTGTGTAATTCATTTGATTTAGCATACATTTGTTTTGCCGGAAAGAAGCGGAAGCAGGCTCTGCTGAGGAGCAACCTGTCAGGAATATTTCCGGACATCGTAGCATAAATCAGCTCTTTGAAATTAATGTAATCAGCGGGCATGCATGATAGTTATTAAGGTTATTGTTTTCCTATTATTTATTAAACTATCCTTCGTCCTGCATTTCCTTTTGTTTTTTCGGTTTGTGATATTGTTTCCATCGTTTCTTCAGAGTGCCTTCCTTTAAATGAGCCTCATTAGGAGTAAGATAATCTACGCTGGCATGTGGCCGTTTCTGGTTATAAATCTGTATTATTTTTTCTATGGCTTTCTTAGCTTCTTTGTGATTTTGATACACTTTTTTAGGAAAGAAATCATTTTTAACTGTTCCGTTAGCCCGCTCTGCCAGGGCGTTTTCATAAGGACTGCCAGTCTGCGTCATACTAATAGCAATGTTTTCTTTTTCGAGGATCTGGACGTATTCATTGCAACAATATTGAACACCACGATCTGAATGATGAATGAGAATAAATGCACAAATGCCTTGTCTTTCTTTTATGGCCATTACAAGCGCTTCTGTGGGACCTATGGCCTCTAGCGTCTCACATAGCGCATAACCCATTATCCTCCTTGAATAAGCATCTGTGATCAGGCTCAGGTAGTTAAATCCTTGTAGTGTTCTGATATAAGTTATATCACTAACCCAAAGCTGATTACCTGCTGACAAGCTGAGGGCTATAGTAAGATTCGGATATTTTTTTAACCAGTGATGTGAGTTGGTTGTTTTGACCATTCTGGTGCGCCTGCGTATTAATAATCCATGGAAACGTAAAAGATCAAATAGCTGATCACGGCCCATTTTGATACCATGCTTTTCGAGTTCGGGAGCAAGCATAAATATCAGTTTCCTGGTCCCCAGTATGGGTATATCCTCCCGCAATTCGTTAACCATGGTTAGCACGATCATGTGTGCAATGCTTGTTTTGCTATCATATTGCTGAGCTTCGTAAAACGCTTGTCTTGTAACACCAAACAGTGTGCAAAGCCTTGCCAGGCTTTCATTGGGATGACTTTGCCTCATTCTCTTGACTGTTTGGTACCACGCTTTTTTCTGATCTTTATATGAAGGTCTTCCTCTGCGACTTTGATCATTGTTTCCAAACTATCGGTCTTCAACCTGGCTAATTCTAAAGCCTTTGTTAGTTCTTTTACTTTCTTCTCCAGAGCCTTATTTTTCTGATCTCCCGTCATGCTGGAAAGGAGTTGATTGGATAATTCATCGCCCAAGTTACGAACAGATAAACGAGTAATCCAAAGCCTTAATGTGGCCCTGCATAATCCATACTTTTTGCAGGCAGCTCTTATACCAATCATCCCGGATTGTACCTCCCGAACAATTTTGATTATTTCAGAGTCATCCCGTCGTTTATAAGGAGCTCGACTTTTTGATTCGATCTTTTTCTTTTTAAGTTTTAATTGTTTCATCCTGAATTTTGCTTTTTTAAGTGACAAGCTATTTCAGGACAAGACAAGAAGCACAAATCGAAACAGCAATCCAACAAGAAGTGGAGGTCTAATTTGAATATTTTCTACGAAGATTTCTAAGATATGTTTTGCTTTCCTATAGCAATATTATCTCAATATCGTTTCCAAATTTT
>JBDSBP010000637.1:0-5197 GCA_039921525.1 Chitinophagaceae bacterium
CATTATTGACATCATTCACAAAACAGTTGAGCGGCAAAAATATTGATTTCATTTAATATGTATTACATATTTCAATATTAATTAAAAAACCTCTATTTGACAAATAAAATTGAAAAAGGTCAGACCTATTTTTATGTAGATTCCAAACTCCGACTGATAAACAAATTCTTATTCATAAAACCATTTAAGCGGAATTCCGGTAAGATTTAGAGACATTCCACCTGTATAATTAAAATAGGTGATTAAAGCATAATCACTTACCCAGGTTATAGCCGGATAGGCAAAGCCGTCAGTTGTATTGTTTTCTATATTCCGGTACTTTTCCCATGTTTTTCCATCATCCTTGGAAATAGTGGCAGTTAAAGGAGTTCTCGTTCGTGGACTTCCCGAATCGTTGTTCCAAATTGCAAGCAAATCACCGGTACTTGGTATTCGCTCAATAGCCATAGGTGAACCACTGCCTTTAAACATGGAAAGTGACGGCTCAGTCCATGTCTCGCCTCCATCATTTGAAAATGTTTGGTACTGTCCTCCTAAACTCGTTCTCATGAACATCATAACACGCCCATCTTTTAATTCGACCGCTATTGGCTCAAAACTTGGCCCTGCAGCAGGCTTGACAAATTGACCCTCACGCCAATTTTTTCCATCATCATCTGAATAAATACAAGCAGAACTTTCTAAATTATCTATCTCAATCAATATTCTACCACTCTTTAGCCTTAAAGATCTACCATTTGCACTTTCCAAATAACGATCCGGACCAGTTATCTGTTTCTCCTTTACGAAGCTTTTCCCTTCATCATTTGAGACTCTCATCATTAATCTGCAATCACCCGGCTTTGTCAAGTCAACTTTATAAGAAGGCAGAATAAATATTGCTTCTCTAATTTTCTTAAGATAAAAGAGCGCAATACTTCCATCCTTAAGTCTGAGGAAACTAACTTCCATTACATTTAAAGCATCTTTATGCTCTACCAAAGTGTACTTATCTCCCCAGCTGCGACCTCCATCTTTGGAAATACGGCCTACAATTCTTGCAGAACCGTCATCTGCTCCACTTCCCGCATAAAACTCAGTCCAACCCAAAAGTAGATCTCCATTACTAAGCCTAATAATATCAGATTCACTGTTCCTTGTATTGAGTTTGGATGCTTTTGCAATGGTAAGTTTAAATACATCATCAGAAATTTGAAAAGAGGTTAGACCTATTAAGGCAAAAATGCATAATGCCGTTTTGATAGATTTCGCCATTGAAAAAGGTTGATGAAATCTAAACCCATTCCATGAAAAAAGTGTTTTATCCAATTTTAAATTATAAAGTATAATATTGGATATGCTTTGAATTCTATTTATCTGTTTCATTTTTTTAATCATATCTATAAGATGTTAGCAAATAAAAATTGAGATTTTAAGATTCGATACTCGACAAAAAAGATCTTTTATTTTTCAGTTAACGGGCAAACCAACGCATTGCATATCGGCCAAAATTACGACTGAATTGTAGCGTATAAGGGTCAACCAACCAACTTGCAACATGCCCGTCAGAACGAGGAACTAACCAACCAAAATCCCAGTTCTTACTTTTATATTTCAATGGAATTGCAGGTTCCACTCTGACAACTGGCTGGGAAGCGGCTAACAACTGTTTACGTTTTGTATAATAATAGCATGAACCACAATGAATAAAGACCTCATGATGAATAGATTTCGAAGATTCATTAAGTGCCAAATCCGAGCATAATCCTTTAATAGCAACTTTAATTTCTCGCCCTGCTGCAACAGCATCAGCAAGATTTTCAATAGAGCCTGATAAGGCATTGCCTTCGGCACTATGGCAATACATTTCTTCCCAGTCGTCGCAAACCCAGAAATTATATTTATCAAAATCGTATACAAAATTACTACTGGGTGCATTAGTCCCCGCATCCCAGGAATCAAATTGATGATATTTGGGCATGGAGCTGAAATCATCAAGTGGAGCGGCTCCAAATTTGCCTTCCCCTGATTGACCATCAAGATAGGGTCTGGCTATAGCCTGGTAAACATTCTGATTATATAAAAAAAATGACATTGAGGGTCTTGGCCCAAAAGCGCCCGGTAATTCTACTGGCTGGCGTAGATTAATGATTCCCGCAACCCAACGATGATCCAATAAATATGTAATTCTGAAATCTGCAACTTCTTTTATAAGTTCATCACAATCTGAATTTGTATCAATATGCTCATTATGACGAAATTCAGTATAAATCCTTAAATCCGCACCACGCGAAATTGCCGCAGCCAACTCTTCCTCCTTACCGGAAATTAATTTCCTGTTTTTATCGAGTCCTAATACACATCGCCAATTATTCTTCTTAATTGGGGGATTATTTTTATTATTATCCATGTTTGAAAATTATTGTTATTTATAAATCCATCCCAAACTCACCCGGTTAACATTAGAGTTTGCTAAGCAATCCTTAGTAACACCAACAGCTCCATGGCCTAATAAAACATACTCTCCAACAAATTCAATAGCTGTGTAACAATAACAACCATCCGGATCTTCCTCAAGGTTTTTTACTTTTTCCCAGGTTTTGCCTTCGTCTTTTGAAATCGCTGTGCTTAGGGGAGTACGTTTTTGATTCAGCCCATTATTATTCCAAACAAGTAACAAGTCGCCGGTTGAAGGGATACGCTTTATCGAAGCAGGTGATCTGGGTGATGTAATATTGCTGCGGGTAGCAGGGCTCCAGGTAATTCCTCTATCCTTTGAACAAGAAGTATATTGCGCACCCTTATCAGTTCGCATCCACATAAAAATATCTCCATTCTTTAATTCTACTACTCCAGGTTCCTGAGTCATTATACTATCAACTGTTGGCACTTCCTTACCAGGCAACCAAGATTCTCCATTGTCATCAGAATAATAGCACCAAATATTACCCTTATTGGATTCCTTACCCCATTTTCCAGTAGGAACCTGATGAATAGCAACCGGCATTAATAATCTATCATCTTTCAATTGGATTACCCGATCATTATTTAGCTGAAATCCAATACCTTTATTGGCCGTAAACCCTTCCCGATCAAGAATGGCCTGTTTTGCGGGCTCCCACGTTTTTCCCTCGTCACGAGAAAAGCGCAACCATGGAGTAGTATCATCTTCTGCATTTATTTTAAGATTAAATAAAGCGATAGACCCATTTTGTAATCGTAATAAAGAAACTAAATTGACACTAAGTTTACCTTCTTGTTCTACAATAATTTTATCCTCATTACTCCAAGTTTTACCACTATCGCTTGAAAATCTACTGGCTAAATATGCATGACCGTAGTCGTCACCGGTATCACCTGTGAAATGACCGTAAACAAAAAGAATTTTTCCATCTTTTAAAGTGATAAAATCGCCCTCTCCGTTTCTTGGATTATTAGGACCTGCTTCTAATTTCAAGACAATAGTTTCACTAGTATCAACAAAATTATATTCATCTAATGCTGTTGATTTATGTTGTACATCTCTACAACCTGAAAACATAAATACCATTAAAATAAAAAAAAGAAAGTTTCTCAATATTGAGATAATCGGGTGTTGATGATTTTCAGAATAATAAAATTCATCGTTAATATAAATTCTCAATAGTTTGTGATTTAAATGTCTTTCAATAACTGCTTTAAAATAATTCATATCAATTTCATTCAGATCGTTAAAGTGTTAAAATACTTTTAGCATTTCCGTAGAAAATATTAGCTATTTCATTCTTATTTAAACCAAAATCTACTGCAGCCCACTTCAACGCTCTTAAAGACTCTATACCGAGTAAAATCGGATTTCCAAAACTAAGGTTGTCCCAATTACATGAATCTTCATCAAGAAATACGAATCCATCACCTAAGGTGATGCTTCTACCTCTTATTTGAGACACAGGGAAATCACTACCCCACATTAGTTTATCCGGACCAAATTCATTCAAGACAACTTTAAATGATTCAGGCTCACAAATAGCGGAAGTATCAAACCATAAATTATCAATACCTACAAGTTCATGTATACCTGGCTGTGAATTGGGAGAATGAAAACTTCTTCCGGCATGAGCAAGAATGATTTTCAACTTGGGATATCGCTTACATATATATTTGATTTCTTCAATATTAGCAGGATCTGATACAGCAAGATCTTTTACAAGATGAAGCATGATTATTGAACCAAAATGATTACATATTTCCATTTGCCATTCCGGAAAATATCCAATGGTTGAAGATTGTAGAATTGGCTGTTCATTACTGAAATAAAAATAGATTTTTGCACCTGCAATTCTTGGCTGACTTAGTAATGCGGTTAATTCTTCCTCTGATGTTTCAGGAGTTAATAATATAAGTCCCCTTGAAGACTTATTTTCTTCTAATTGGGATAGCAAAAATGAATTCTCGCTCTGAATATTAATATTACGGGTTACTCCTGGGAAAAAAAGTCCACCGCATAACTCCTTTCCAGGAAAGAATTTAGAAAGGTGACTTTTCCAGATAGAGATAGTAGCTTCCGTGGGCCCGGTTGACTCTATTGTCTTTAAAGACGATGGTATATTAAGTTGTTCTAAACGATAAATATGTGCATGAATATCAAATATTTTATCAGGAAAAAATGAAGATAATTGTTGAACTATCTTTTTATCGGTTGAGTTAAAAAACCAATTTTGATTCATCTTCGTTCATTTTTAATCCCCAAGTTATTTAAGCATAAATTATGCGGTGAATTAAAGATGTAAGTTGGGATATGCTTAATAACCAATACTTTTTAGCCAGGCGATTCACGGCCTGCCAGCCCCTATCATTACAGTTAACTCTCTGCCGGCATTTTATGAATGATAATTATAGGATAGGGTTCAATCCTGTTGTTTTAATAAGTATGAAAATTAAAATCTTCATATTTATTAAAATTGTGTGAAAATAAATTTCAAAATAAACGCTAATAAATTTGTGCAATTAGCATATAATTTACCAACCAGGATTCTGTGTAACTTTTGGCTCTTTACTTAGAATACTTTGATCAATTGGGAACAATAACATATAATCTTTACCCGATTGACTAATAAGTTCTGGAACTAAATCAAAGACCTTTCCAAATCTGACTAAATCATACCAATAATGACCCTCAAACGCAGTCTCCAATAATTTTTCTTTCAAAATTTCGCTGTCATTAGCCGATTTGCTTCCA
>JBDSBP010000638.1:0-37981 GCA_039921525.1 Chitinophagaceae bacterium
AAATTCGTTATCGAAAATCAGCGATCCAATGTGGGAACCTTTATACGATAATTTTAGCAAGTATGCCGCTCTTACACAGGCTGAGTTTGAAATATGCAAGTCTTCTTTCACTACAAAACGATTCAGGAAAAGACAATTTATTTTGCAGGATGGAGAGATATGCCGTTGGGAAACTTTCATTGTGAGTGGCTGCGCGAGAATATATGAAGTTGACGAAAAGGGTCAGGAGCATGTTCTGCAGTTTGGACTGGAAGGCTGGTGGGTAGGTGACCTTTATAGTTTTTTGACGCTTCATCCATCTACTTTGTGTATTGATTGCCTGGAAGATTGCGAGGTACTGCAAATATCAAAAACTAACCTCGATCTGCTATATGGTATTGTGCCTAAACTGGAACGCTTCTTTAGGATACTGATGCAGAATGCTTTTATAGCTTCGCAAAAAAGAATACTCACCAAACTGGCGAAGCCTGCCCTGGAGCAATATATCGAATTTATTAATAAATATCCAACAATAGAACAACGAGTGCCCGACCACCAGATCGCTTCCTACCTGGGCATAACACCGCAGAGTTTGAGCCGCATCCGTAAGCAAAACCAGCTATAATCTTATCATAGGGTAATACTATTTCTTAGCATAGGTGATTGGATCTCATCTGTTAAATGGTGCATTTTTGCATTCTAACAAATTAAAAAAGGAAGGTTATTCCATCAGTCCATCTTTCCTGTAAAAAATTAAAATAGAAAAAATGACCAGAATTGAAATCGAACATTCGTTAAATGATTTGAACAATCTCGTTTTGCAAGGTAAATCCCTGGATGCCTTTGAAAAGTATTATCATGACGATGTTAGTATGCAGGAAAATAATAATCCCCCTACATTAACGAAGGCGCAAAACTACGACCGGGAAGTGGAGTTCTACAAGAACGTAACCGCGTTCCGGAATGCAGCCGTGCATGGAATGGCCATTGGTGATGATATTTCATTTGTTATATGGCACTATGACTACACCCATAAAGAATGGGGAGAGAAAAATTATACACAGATTTCGATACAACATTGGAAAGATGCTAAAATTATCCATGAAAAATTTGTTTACCCAAATTAGATGTAATTATTGAACGCTGTCTGGCAACCCTATAAGGTTAGTCTCTTTAGGATAGGCACCATGTAGTTCAACCCTTATAGGTTGTATTTGCCGGTGCCGGACCTAAGACTTAACCCATAAGGATTGCCTGTTTAAGATCGGCACATAAGACTTGATCTATAAGGTTTGCCAACATAAGGCCGGCACAAAGGGTTCAAACCTTATAGGTTTTAAATGAAAACTCCCTGACGCGGTACATAAGGTCAACTTTAGTTCTTCAGCGCTGGCGCTGTGAAATGGAAGCATTTTTGGAAATCCTATTTACGTGGGCCCAAAGATTTACACTTGTATAAATAAGGCAGAACCTGTAGAACTAAACATATAAGTAGCCGCATCATCTGGCTGGTGAAATATTGTATCTTTCGGATATGAAGAAACTTTATTTTATCGCCTGTTTTTTGGTATTGCTGTCTGCAGGCAAACAGGTTTGCGGGCAACCCATAACCGACAACTTGTTAAAGACAATCCTGTTGAACAGGAATCATGAACTTCTCAATAAAGTGCTAAAGGATCCTGTTACTTACCGGTACCAGATTATTTACACGCAAATAAACAGGGACGAGCATAATCTCCCCGAATTTAAAAATTATTATTACAATTTTGATGCTGGCCAATATTTCAATCCGGCTTCTACGGTTAAGTTGCCATTAGCTTTGCTGGCGTTGGAAAAACTGCATACAATTCATAATCCGGCGGTTAATAAATTTACACCCGTACAATTTGACAGCAGTTATGCCGGGCAAATAACGGCTTATAAGGATAGCACTTCTTCCAATGGATTACCCTCTATTGCTCACTATATAAAAAAGGCATTTCTTATAAGCGATAATGATGCCTATAACCGGTTGTATCAATTCATTGGCCAGCAACATATCAATCGTACCCTGCATGATAAAGGTTACACGGATGTAAGGATAACGAGGCAGTTTTTAGGTTTTGATGAAGATCAGAACCGGCATACCAACCCCGTCAGGTTCATAAAGGAAGATGGCGGATTATTATTTCGGCAGGATCCGGCATACAATACCGATTCGTTTGATTTCAGCCATACCGTAAAAATGGGTAAGGCTTATTACGATCGAAAGGATAGCCTGGTTAATGAACCAATTGATTTTACCCGGGTTAATAATATTTCGTTGAAAGATCTCCAACAGATATTGCAGTCTGCCTTATTTCCTTTATCTGTTCCCCCAGTTCAGAGATTTAATTTGGATAAAGATGACCAGGCATTTTTTCTTCGTTATTTATCACAATTTCCATCCGAAACCAGTTACCCGAAATATGATAGTTCTAAATTTTACGACAGTTATGTGAAATTTTTTATGAGAGATAGTTCGCATCATTTGCCTGCAGATGTGAGGGTATTTAATAAGGTAGGTTGGGCCTACGGATTTTTGATTGATGTATCATATATAGCTGACTTCAGGAGTAACATCGAGTTCATGTTATCGGCCATTGTTTATGTAAATAGCGATGAAGTGCAGAATGATAATAAATATGACTATGACACCATCGGTTATCCTTTCTTATACGAAGTGGGTCAAACCATTTATCAATACGAGCTAAACAGAAAGCGATTATACAAACCAGATCTTTCTGTCTTTAAAGTAAATTATGATCATAGGGATGCTGGGGATATACGTGCTTCTGTTAAAGAAGCCGAAAACTGATTTTATCTAACCTGCAGATACACGGTTACTAATATATCATGATCCCGTGTTTCCTCAGATGATTGCTGATAGCCTAAAAAAAAGAGGCTGGCTTTTGCCAACCTCTGTTATTCTGAGTTGTTTTCAAGGATATCTATCTTATGAAATAGCTATAATTTTAAAAGTTTCCGCGTGTCGCTCCAGGTTCCTATTTGCACTTTAATAATATATGTTCCGGCAGGCAAACCGGTTACCGGTAAATTTTCCAGCAATACCGGAAGGGTTTTTACTACCTTAAACCGTTTTACAATAGCGCCAGCCTGGTTTACTATCTGCACATCCGTTGCACCTGTGTATTGATTGGCTATTTGCAATTCGAACCTATTTTTTACAGGATTTGGATAGATGGAGAACTTCTGCCTGGTGACGACATTGTTCTCAGCTATAGCTGAAGCCTCTGTTCCTGAAAGAGTGCCGTTGACCTCAACTGGCGTGCTTTCTAACGAATTTAGTGATCCTGCAGAGAACTCCATCCAGTTAATATTCCACCAGCCATTCTGGGCGGAGTAGATTCTTATTGTCTGGAGGCCGGAGAATAAGTATAAAGGAACATTTACCGTTCTCCAGGTCTGAAATGCACCTGTAAATGGGATATCAGCAGTGGCCAAAACGGTGCCCGAGGCATTTTTTACCTGTAATTGTTGACCGTGAAAGGGAGAAGCAACCCTCAAATTAACGTTGTAATTTCCTGACGCGGCAACATTTACCTTATATTCAAACCAATCACCCAGTTCAATCCAGCCTACATCCCATCCGCCACCCACGTCGATCGTAGGTTCTGTTATAATTCCAAATGAAGTACTAAAACTTTCCGACTCAATTTTTCCTGGAATAGCACTATAATTTGATGACGCTGCACGTACAAACTCCAGCCAATTGATATTCAACCAACCATCCTGGGTAGAATATACGCGTAAGGTTTGTGCTCCAGCCTTCAGATTAACGGTTGCACTTATCGTTTTCCAAATTTGGAAGCCACCCGTTAATGGTACACTAAATGTTGCTAAAATGGAACCATCAGAATTTTTAAGTTGAAGTTTTTGACCGGAATAGGGCGAAGCAACCCTTAAGTTTACAGTGTAATTCCCTGCGCTGGCCACATTTACATTGTAATCCATCCAATCATTCATTTCAATCCACCCTACATCAAATCCGCCATTAATATCGATGGTGTGTTCTGCTAAAACGCCATACATCGCGTTGTAATTTTCGGCTTCAATTTTACCCGGAATAGTAGCCGTTGTTGGATTTATAATCGGTGCAGCCTGCAGGATTAAGGTAAATTCCAGCCAATTTATGTTCAACCAACCGTTTTGAACGGAGTAAATTTTTAATGTTTGGGAACCTTCTGTCAGGTTAACCGTTGCTGTGACTGTTTTCCATATTTGAAAACCATTCGTCTGCGGAACGTTAACGGTTGTTAAAACAACACCATCATCATTTTTTAGTTGGAGCTGCAACCCCGCAAAAGGCGACGCCACCCTGAAATTTACGGTATAGGTACCCGCCGAAGCTACATTTACCTTGTAGTCCATCCAATCACCCATCTCAATCCAGCCTACATTTAATCCTCCGCCCTCGTCACTCGTTTTTTCGTTCATAACTCCGAACATCTTCAAGAAATTCTCTGCCTCTATTTTACCTGGTATAGCAAACGTACCACCAGAAACTGGCGGTTGGGTAACCGCCGCAGCATTTACCTTAATGTTTACGTCATTAAAAGCCGTGGCACCTGAATTATCAGTAACCGTAAGTCTTAACGTATAATCACCCTCTACCAGGTTACTGAGGGTTGGATTCGGGATATTGCCATTATTAATAGTAAACTGGGAGGGTCCGGCTATTTTTGTCCAGCTATAATTTGTAATAGTGCCATCGGGGTCGGAACCGCTGCCGGAAAGATTAACGCTATTTGTGGGTAAAGTAATATTTAGATCTGCGCCCGCATTAGAAACCGGACTTTGATTAGGAGCAGGAGCAGGAGCAGTCGAAGTGCCACGCTGAAATTGCAGCATCCATTCGTATATATTCTTGCCGTTTTCCTTAAAGGAAGGACTGTAAGAAGTCGTCCATGCATCATGACCTTCAACCGGAAAAATAGTTTTACCAACGGTCTGTTTCACCTCGCCCAAGGGTCGAAGTAAAGCACTGAGTGTAGTTATCTGGTCTACATAACCGATTGTATTAGAGGAGGCTACAGTAGGGTCTAACAAGTTATGCGTTGCCCAGATGGGTAAATTGGCCGTTGCCATAACATTACAACGTTCGAGAAGAGGATTTGAAGAGCCGCAAACCGGAACGATGGCTGCTACCCTGTTGGCATTTGAAAGAGAAGCCCCTGCATAGTCCCAAACTCCGCCGCCACCCATGCTTAACCCGGAAAGGTAAATTCTACTTGTATTTACGCGATATTTTTTAACGGCAAAATCGATGACCCCCTGCACGTCTGCCGGGGTAGGCCAATTGCCAAACTGGGGAGATAGGACTATAAATTTAAATGTTTCACCGTTTACCTTAAAAGAAACAGGAAATTTGCCATCGTTAATTACCCTTGGTATTCCGTTATATAACACCGTGGGTAACATACTTGGTGAACCGTTTCCCAATTCACCTATGCCATGTATAAAAATTATTAAAGGGTAAGATTGCGTTTCAGTGCTATATCCCTGTGGCAGGTATTCATAAAAGCCACCAATACTTGCAGTAATTGCCTGGTAGCGGGGAGTATGCGTTTGAGCAGTTGCAGCACAGAAAATTAAAAGAAGTAGAAAAAACGCCGAAAAATGTCTAAAACACATCAATTGTAGAGCTGACTTCATAAGACTAATACTAATTAATAAATTAAAATAAACCGGATGTGGTGGTTGGAGAGGTAGCTGGGTAAAAGAAATTGCCTTTGTTCGACTTAAGAATAACGCCCTAATCGATAAAATACAACGTCAAAAATCGGCGAAAATCATGCCAAAAGGAATAAAAATCTCTATTTGAAGATATACTTTTCTAAATCCTGATCATAAACTAGTTGTTAACAAATTTTACGGATTTTTAAGATAGTCTCTATGCTAAAGATTGATGTCAATTGTTTTCGTAATATAGAATAAAATTACATAAGTTTTCGTTTTACTAAGCCCGAGCTTAACATTCATATAAGCTGTTTTCCGTTACCTCCAGCAATAATCATCTATAGAAAATGCAAGAAATTTTTATATTCATTTTACTGTTAATACCACTTAGGCAAATATGATTACATCACACATATCTGAATTAGCCAGGAAATTATGGAACTATCACCACATGAATCATTCCCTTGAAAACGTTGATTGCATTTTAGTTTTAGGTAGTCATGACCTGAGGGTTGCAGACCGAGCTGCAGAACTTTTTCTGGAGGGTTTGGCTCCTTACGTTATATTTTCAGGTGGACTGGGGAATCTTACCCGGGAAATGTGGACAGAAACCGAGGCTGATCAGTTTGCCGGGATAGCCCTTCAAAAGGGTGTTCCGGAAGAGAATATTCTAATAGAAAACAGGTCAACCAATACAGGTGAAAATATCTTATTTACTCGCCAACTGCTTTCAGACAAAAACGTGCATCCACAAAGTTTTATCGTTGTGCAAAAACCCTACATGGAAAGAAGGAGCTACGCCACCTTCAAAAAACACTGGCCGGAGAAAAAGCTACTGGTCACGTCTCCACAAATTTCCTTTGAAGACTATCCTACAAATGATATCCCGATGGAAAGAGTGATTAGCATTATGGTGGGAGATTTACAACGGATCAAAATTTATCCGGCTAAAAGTTTTCAAATTCCGCAGGAAATTCCTGACGAAGTTTGGCAGGCGTACGAACAATTGGTGGAAGCAGGATTTACGGAACATATGGTTAAGTAACCCGGGTTAATCATTACACGTCGCCAATATTTGCGGGCCGGGAGGGCATCGTTTGTAAAAAATTCGTAATTCTAATTTAGATGTCAATCTTTTCTAAGAATTAATTCGTAACTATGAAAAGCTATTTGTGAGAAATGAGATTCCCCCTGGCATATTACCTGATGTTGCTTTACGTAACTGTAATGCTTAAGCCATTGATACCTGTTATCAGTGACGCCTACTCTCATACATTTGGCGAAGCAATACACCTGGTATCTGTGCATGCGAAATATGGAAGTAATCATTTGGAGCAGTCTTTAGCTAAAACTGGTGCAGAGAACAGCAAAGATCAAAAGAATTTAAACCCGGGTGAAAATTTCCCCTTCCATATAAAAACTCCTGAATGCAGATTTGATTTTTTTCAGCATCGAATTCACAATAACTATACTCTTATAAGATTTCGCAAACCTTCCGCCATTTTCCTGGCAAAGCTTGTCCCTCCCCCTAAGTGTTAGCCAACACAATCGTGGTCTTTTATCAATTTCAGCATTTCAGGTATTCAACCTATCTCTTGAATAATCAGTAACGATTTGTCGTTATTGTAGCATATGCTGGTATAGGAATCCCTAAATAAAATTATTATGTTACGGCTTTTACTTTATACGAGTATAATACTAAATACTTTGCCCGCTGTTGCACAGGTTCCCATTCGTGGAACAATACTGGATAGTAAAACAAATTTCCCGGTGGAAGGGGCTACCGTTACCTTGATCCCTTCAAAATTATCTACGATCACCGATGGAAACGGCAGGTTTATTTTTAAGGCGAAATATGATAGCAGCAGTTTTATATTGGTAAATACAATTGGTTACAGACAAAAAAATTTACTAGTAACCGAGTTAATAAAAAACAATGTTCTTCGCCTGCTGCAAAAACAAACTGAACTGCAGGATGTAGTGGTAATTGCCAGCGCAGGCGATCAATTTAAACCCATTAGTAAAATGGACATAGCAATGCGTGGTGTAAATAATTCACAGGAAGTATTGCGCATTATACCCGGCATCGTTATCGGTCAACACCAGGGAGGAGGAAAAGCGGAACAAATATTTTTACGCGGCTTTGATGCCGACCACGGCACCGATTTCAGGATGGACGTAGATGGATTGCCCATAAATATGGTTTCTCACGCACATGGACAGGGGTTTGCCGACAGCCATTTTATAATCCCCGAAACGATCGAAACGGTCGATTTTAAAAAAGGCCCTTACACGGCCGATAAGGGTGATTTTGCCACGACGGGTTTTGTGGACTTTAATACAAAAGATGCACTCAATAATAACCTGGTAAAAGGGGAAGGGGGCATGTTTAATACATACCGGGCACTTGCTATGGTTAACCTGTTAAATAATAAATTAAGAGAAAAACAGCAATCGTGGTATGTTGCTTCCGAATACAGGTATTCGGATGCCTATTTTAACAACCCGCAGCATTTTAAGCGCTTCAACTTATTCACGAAGTACAATGGTAAATTATCAACTCATTCATTCCTTACGGCATCAGCCACCACCTTCTGGAGTAAATGGGATGCTTCGGGACAAATTCCTGATCGCGCGGTAGACAAGGGCATAATCGGTTTCTACGGAGCTATCGATCCTTTTGAAGGCGGTATTACATATCGTACCAATGCCAATGTTCAATTAACCACTTCTTTCGATAATGGTGACCTGCTTAAAAACCAGGTATATTACTCGAATTCTCATTTCGACCTTCATACCAATTTTACGTTCTTCCTTGTGGATTCGGTAAACGGTGATCAAATCAGGCAAAAGGAAGCAAGAAACCTGATGGGGTATAATGGCAGTTACCATCATGTGAGTAATGTTAATGATATCAAACTTAGTACTGAAGGGGGGTTGAATATACGTTTCGATAAAACGTTGAATTCAGAATTATCTCATACAAAAGATCGTTTTACTACGCTGGAACAAATTAAATTGGGCGATATAATAGAATTAAATATCGCGCCTTATATTAGCGAGACTATTAGTTTTAATCAGCACTTTAGTATCAATGCCGGACTTCGTGCAGATCAGTTTTACCATAAATACGATAATAAGCTGGCAAACGACACCACACTTTCCGGCACTGGCATATATAAAGCCGATGCATATACGCTAAGTCCCAAATTAAATTTCTATTATCATGTGAATGATAAAATGCAATTTTATCTGACAAGCGGGAAAGGGTTTCATTCAAACGATACGAGGGCCGTTGTAGTTGAAAACGGCATGAAAATTTTACCGGCAGCCTACGCGGCTGATTTCGGAACAGTATTTAAACCAACCAGGAATGTGCTGATCAATGCCGCTATCTGGTATATAAACCTGGAACAGGAATTTGTTTATAGCGGCGATGGAGGTAATATTGATTTTAATGGCAAAACACGCAGGCTGGGTTTCGATTTTTCTGGCCGGTACCAACCCATCAAATCTTTATATTTTGATGCGGATCTGAATTATGCCCATGGTCGTGCCACTGGCACCTTAAAAGGAGATGACTATATTCCGCTTGCGCCAGTTTGGACAAGCACGGGAGGAATTACCTATACAAATAAAACCGGTATTAACGGAAGCATCCATTACCGGTATGTAGGTAATCGTGCCGGTAATGAAGATTATAGTCTAACTGCCGAGGGGTATTTTATTACGGATGCTGTAGTGAACTTCACCAAACCAAAGTATGAAATTGGCCTGGTGATTAATAATATATTTAATACAAAATGGAAAGAAACACAATTCGATACCGAAACACGTTTACGAAATGAACCCTTGCCTGTAGACGAAATATGTTTTACGCCGGGTACTCCATTTGCTGCCAAAATAAGTTTTGCTTATTTGTTCCGGTGAGGAAGTGAGGTACGAGGCGTGAGGTGTGAGGTGTGAGGTATGAGGTATGAGGTATGAGTATTCGATTGACTGCAAACATCACGATTTAAACAATTTTAAAAACTATTCCAACAGGAGATTATTTTAATGGAATTATCATGAGTTTTTAATGATGGGTTATGTGAGGGTGCTTAAGGAACAAACTAAAAAAGTTTTTTTTACAAACCTTTGAGGGTGATCGCCAACGGGGGTAGTTGTCACGTGATGAAGCCGACAAATGGGTGCGCGAGCCCTCGACCATTTAAATTATAATCAATTCTACTTTGAGCAGCAACCACCCCCCTTCAGAAACGTGCTTCGCATCATTTCCGAACTTCTCCTCCTTGAACAAGGAGGGGAAGATAGCACCATCCATATAACAGGTTTTTGGGACATCCTTTAATAAGCTCCGCATACAGGCGCAAAAAATCTTACGTTATATATTTACCGTGCTTTTTTTCTCTGTTTGTATTCTTCCATAATAGCCAGCAAATCAATTTTTGCTGTTTCTTCTAATAGTTCCTGAACAATCTTCAATGGCATCTCATCCTGGTTCTTAAAATTGATACAGCCCTTTTGAAAGCTGGCTTTGGACAAAAGTGCGGAATATTTTTCATGAAGTTTTTTTGAACTATAAATGGGCATCATGTGCAAAGACATATAATTTTTAATACTGGCTAATCCATATTTAAATATTCCTTTTGATTTGTACAGGATCATTTCTTTTCCCATCATAGTACCTACCGTTGCTTCAATTGTTTTATCTGTTGTTAGGATGATATCATTTATAGAAGATAGAATTTCTTTTCTATCGGATGGTTGTTTTGAGATATAGTTTGTAATAGACATGTGGAGATGTTTTAGAATCAGTTATGAGGTATGAGGTATGGGGTATGAGGTATGAGGTATGAGGTATGAGGTATGAGGTAGAACTGCACATTATACAAGTTGCGAAGAGTTAATTATATTTTTGAAAGTTCATTCTTCGCATATTAAACCTTTTTGTCCAATTCACGCTCTTTTTTCCACAATTCATACCATTACTCCTTTTCTCCGGCCTGGTAATATTTGATTTTTACAACTAACTTTTACCCCCCTAAATAGTAACAAATGACATAGAATCTTTTTCTCACAAAAATTATCATACCCGTTTTGCTTATCGTTATTGTAAGCTCATGCAAAAAAGATAAGGTTACCGTTAATGCTGTTTTAAATTCAGTGGAAATTGCCGGTGAAAATTATCCTACCATAAAAACTGGCAGTCAAACCTGGACGGCGGCTAATTTTAAAGGCCCTGGTGGTGTTGCTTACAATGGAGTGGAAGCGAGACCGGGGTATGGAAAATACTATAGTTTTAATGAAGTGCGGGCAATCGTATTACCTGCGGGGTGGCGCATACCCTCCATCAATGATTATATAAAGCTTGGCGAAGCTTATGGGGTTGAATTTACTGATCATACAGCTACCAACCAGGCTGCTGCGAAGAAACTTGTTTCCACAACCCCTTGGTTAAATGTTAAGGGAAACAACGAATCCGGTTTAAATGCATATCCTGCGAATTATATTTATAATAACAGCACTCCTATAGAAGGTGATATTAGTGAGTTTTGGACCTCAGAAGGAAACACCTTCAGTATACAGGAGTCTGCCGAAAAGGGGTCTTTAAGATTATTATTTTACGATGATTCATCTTCAGATGGATACAAATTCAATGTAAGGTTTGTAAAGGATAATTAACCAGGATGGCACAGAGACAGGGAGAAACAAGATTATCGATTTTAATAGGGCTCAGTGCCACTCCTTACCGTAATTGTTTCGTACGTTCAAAACGGTAGCTATCTTATCAAAATCATCTTTGAACTCAAACTTAATCCGCTGAAGCAACCGGTTACATTGTTACCGGTAATATTGGTGCCAAGCGTTACTGGCGTGGCAAAAGGGCCATTGTTATCCCGGGCCTTGTTAAAGGTATCCCAGAAATTATAAACATCACGGGGTACACTTGCCATATAATATATAAGGGTATCGGGCGCGACAAACCCCCTTGGATGAGTTAAGTGAATATATTGACCATTGGTAAGATCATCGGTTCCGGCAGTACGGCTCCTGGATAATCCTCCCCATCCAAAGTTAGAACGGTTTTCATAAAACCGGTAGTAGTAAAACTGCGTATTATTGAGCGTATCGGGATCTTGATAGTGATTGGTGATCCTTACCTTACTGGTGTTGCTATCTTCCTCATCTATGTAACGAAAGCCGAGCGTGAGGCTATCAACCGGTACAGGTTGCAGCAAGGTGGTTATTGCGGAATACCGGTTGCCATCTACATTTATCTCCAGCAGGTACATTTTTCCGGGAGAACCGTGCAATGCATTCTGTGGCTCCGAAACCAACCGCGGATCAAAATAAACGCCCCTTTTAAAACTTGCCGGAAGTTGTGGCAAATTCGTCTCCGTCATTTTTGTTTTCGTTGATGCGTTCCAGTTATACTGATTATTTTTGAACTCTCCTTCTGTAATGTAAACAATGGCGTCTGAAACAGGCGTACTCTGAAAACTGGTAGATAAATAATCCAGGCTATAGCTCAGCACTACGTAATTGTAATCAGGCATAAGGTTATTAATATAAGCTTCCACCACCAGCTGCGTTTTGTTGGCTTTAATGTTGATATTAAAATCTTTTACACAGGAAATAAAGCAAAGGCAAATAATAAGAGACACCTTCGCCAAGGCTTTAGCAAAAGGTAAAAAACGGACCGATATATGACTCTTAATATTCATTATCTAAACTTAAAATTCCACGTAACACTGGGAACAATAGGAAAAAGGTACACCTCTTTCCCTTTAATGGTTTGCAAACTCTCATCTGCTTCAAAATATACAAAATATGGATTTGACCGGTTGTATACATTGTAAATGCTCAGGTTCCAACTGCTCTTATATCGCCTGGTGCTAAACGGTTTGGGTGTATACGTAAAAGAAATATCGAGGCGGTGATAAGGTGGCATCCTGTAATCATTTACTTTGTCATATTGATTGATATTGGTAAACAGCGGTTCCTGCGAAACGGGATTGAAACCGAGATTGTACGTAAAGCGTCCCGTTGGTATAGTGAGTGCATTGCCAGTGCCATACACAAAAACCGCGGAGGCTTCCCATTTTGCACTGAGCGGGTAACTGGCAACGATACTAAGATCATGAAGTCGGTCGTACCTGTATGGAAAAGCCTTACCCTGGTTTAATGCTGCAAATTTGCGTTCCGTACGGCTGAGAGTATAACCTATCCAGCCAGTAAGTTTACCCAGCTTTTTCTGAAGAAAAATTTCTATCCCGTAAGCCTTCCCGGCGCCAAAGATCATCTCGCCCTCCAGGTTTTGATTCAGGAGCAATTGTGCGCCGGGCTTAAACTCAAGCTGGTTGTTCATTACTTTATAATAAGTTTCTACACTTGCCTCCCAGGTATTTCCTGCAAAATTTTTAAAATAACCCATTGCCAGTTGTCGTGCAATAGATGGCTTTACAACCCTGCTGCTGGGAATCCAAAGATCACTGGGAAAGGTAGCAGCACTGGTAGTGGCAAGATGCAAATATTGAATGGTACGCGTATACGACATTTTCATGCTGGAAGTATTACTTAGTTTATATAAAATATTAAAACGGGGTTCAGGATAAAAATATTTAGCAATACTTTTACCCGCTTTAAATTCTTCTACCTCACCTGTTGGTGCACCATCACTATTATAAATGATTCTTTGCGTAGGGCCCACCTGGTTGAAGTAACTGGCACGAAGACCGGCTATGATATTCAATTCAGGCGTAACGTATAAATCAGCACTGACATATGCTGCTGCTTCATGTGCATATAACCCGCTGATTTTAGATTTGAATTCCTGCACACCGGTAGTATAACTTCCTGCACCGGGTGTAAACCGATGCCAGGTGTACAGGGCACCCCACTTAAACGTTAACCACTTATTCCTGGTAGAGGTCCAGTCTGTTTTTACCTGGTTATCCTGTAACCCTGACGCGAACAAAAAACTGTTGGTGCTATAACCATAGTGGCTATCGAGATTAAACTTATTGTAAACGATGGTAGTTTCCTGTACGGTCTTTTTGCCTGCCTGTTGCCGCCAGGACAGGCCAATTAATGAATTGCCCCAATATGTTTTGAACACCCTATTCCTTCCATCCTGTTTTTCATTTGGATCCTGGAAAGAAAACCGGTCCTGGCCTGAGTAAAATGTAAGCAGCAATTTATTTTTTGTGTTGATAATATAATCTGCTTTAGCATTTATATCATAAAAGAAATACCCATTTCCTCCAATGCGGCTTTTTGCCACAACACGTGCAACCTGGTCGATATAGGTACGACGGGCGCTTATGATGAAGGAAGATTTGCCTTTGATCAATGGACCTTCGAGTGAGATCCTGCTTGAAATTAGCCCGATGCCACCACTCGCTTTAATGGAGTCTTTGTTACCCTCGCGGGTTTCAATACTAATGACACTGCTTAGGCGCCCACCGTATTGCGCGGGAATACCCCCCTTGATAACTTCGGTATTCCTGATGGCTTCCCCATTAAAGATGCTGAAAAAACCAAGAAGATGATTGGGGTTATAAACCGGTATACCATCCATCAATACCAGGTTCTGATCGGGGCCACCCCCGCGAACATAAATGCCGGCGCTCGCTTCTCCGCCATTTTTAATACCAGGAAGTAAGGTGATGGTTTTTAAAGGGTCTATTTCGCCGAGAACAACGGGGATTTTTCTTAATTGCGCAGCAGTAATATTTTGTACACTCATCTCATTACGGGCAATATTACGGCTGGCGGCAGTAACTATCACAACACCCAAAAGACTTTCCCTTAGTCGCATGATGATATGTATGCTGGTATCGTTCCCGGTTACCAGGCTAAGGGAATAAGGAAAATGGTTAACAGACGTTACATTAATGATATAATGGCCGGGAGCCAGCACTATCGCGGCCTTGCCTAAAGAGTCTGCCTGGTATTTTTTTTGATTAAGATTTATGGTAGCATCCTGCACCGCAATATTACTTACGTCGGAAATAGTAAGAGAAAGGCGGACTGACTGGCCAATTGCCGGTTTTGAGCAAAAGAAGACCAATAGGAAAATTGCAAATTTATGCATCCAGCTTGTTCGCATCATAAACTATCAATGAACCTGCATCTTCGAAAGTATACAGAAATTTTTTTAACATAAGTGAACTATCAGGAGATGTTGAATTGGCCAGGAAATATAAGTAAATATAATAAAATAATAGTATCTGAAAACGTTGTTTTTAGGGTTTTTAAAGCCCGCTTTTAGGCAAATTATTAAAGTTGGCGATGATCATCTTCATCTGATTAGATTGTTACAGGCATCTCCGGATGTTACTTTTACATCGCGAAAATGAGGAAGTTGGCCGCCATTAGCTGCAATTAATAACCAAGGTATATTTCACCTTGGCCTGTGTTTATCCAAATATGCCTTATTTGAAATCTGTACATCCTTATCCGGAATTATCATTCAGATACCGAATCCTTTTTAGTCGGCGTCTTTTCCTTGACCGATGACACAGATCATGCATGTCACCCTTAAACAGCTGCCATCTCCCGGTTATATTTACTTCGGTACTGAATAGGAGACAAGCCGGTTATTTTCTTAAAAGTAGTGCGGAAAGCCTTTGTATCGGTATAGCCTACTTTATACATGACCTCTGTTACATTCTCCCGCGATGATTCCAGGCTCATCTTGGCGGCTTCAATTTTTACGCGTTGAATATATTCTACTACCGTATTGGAGGTGGCTTTCTTGAAACGTCGTTCCAGGTTCCTTCTGCCAATGGCAAAGCGGGAGGCCAGGTCTTCTACCGTTAATTTTTCAGAAAAATTCTTCTCAATAAATTCCTGCGCCTTTTTAATGGATTCATCCTCATGCCCTTTCTGGCCATTGAACATTATAAAAGGATTCTGGCTCTCCCGGTCAATATCGATCATAAAAATTTTAGCCGCCATTATTGCTATATCACGCCCGGCATATTTTTCGATAAGATATAAGATAAGATTGGTAAAAGAAAGGGCGCCACCACTGGAATAAATACCCCCTTCATCCACGAGGATCTTCTCTGTTATCAAGTCCACATCCGGAAACATATCCCTGAATGCGCTGGCATAACCCCAATGGGTAGTGCATTTTTTTCCCTTTAGCAAACCCGTATCGGCTAATAGAAATGAACCTAAGCAAAGACTTGCCAGTTCCGCGCCCATGGCATGCTGCTGGATTATCCAGGGAATAAACGGTTGGTTAATTTCCAGGGCTTTGCGCATATCACTGCCCTGTAAAGCGGGGATAATGATTAGGTTGGTGCGATGGACATCTTTCATCAGAACATCAGGGAGCACGGTATACATACCTTTTTTGATACCGCTTTCTTTATTAAGCCCCACAAGTTGAATGGAAAACAGGCGGGGCCTGTCTTTTGCTGCCAGCATCACATTTACTTCAGAGAGTATCTGGTGGGTGGCTTCTATATGCGTTAAGCTGCAATCGCCTTCGGGTATGATAATAGAAATGTGTTTCATGGGCTAAAGATCGGGAAAAGAATTGTCGCAACCAACCCCTTAAAATGTCGGATTAGCACACTATTCAATAAATTTTTGAAAACTAGCTTTGAAATGTGCAATTATGAAGAAGATGATCACCAATATCATGAGCGTTAGTGTTTATGTGCTTAATTTAGAAAGTGCTCTTTCCTTTTATGTGCATACGCTTGGCTTTCGGGTGCACACAGATATCCTGATTGGGCCAAATTTGCGCTGGGCGTCTGTTTGCACACCTGATTATCCCGATCAGCAACTGATGCTTATACCAGTGGAAGAAGGAATGCTTTTTACCGGTGACCAGGTGGAAAAAATGCGGGACCTGATTCGACAAGAGATCTTTAGCTATGGTGTTTTCAGGTGTCGAAATTTGAAAGCCACCTGTGCCAGCTTAAAAACTAAAGGGGTGCGATTTCTTATGGAGCCGGGGGAGGGATTTCTTGGGCAATATGAGGCGGCTTTTATGGATGATTCGGGAAACTGGTTCAGGCTTACGGAGGATGGTGATGCGGTTTGAATGAGGTTTGAGGTATGAGGTATCAGGTTTGAGGCAATGCTATAAGCCACTAAGGCGCGAAACCACGAAGAAGCACAAAGGAGGCAATTTAATTAATATCCCACTTCCTTGGTTTATATTTGTTAAACCAATTCTTCATTTTCCTTCGTGCCTTTATGACTTTTTGACCCACCTTAATATTTAAACTCAACATATGAAATTTCAAGCTATTCTATTATCTGCAGGAAAAACTTCTACCGGTATCGAAGTTCCGGAAGAAGTTGTTAAGGGCCTTGGCGCAAGCAAGAAGCCTGCCGTGCGCGTAACTATAAAAAAACATACCTATCGTTCGGGCATCGCATCCATGGGAGGCCGCTTTATGGTAGGGGTGAGCGCAGAAAACCGCGAGAAAGCCGGAGTGGCTGCAGGTGAGAAGGTGGAGGTTAACATTGAGCTGGATACGGAGATACGCGAAGTAACGATCCCACCTGATCTTACAGCGGCGCTTCGTAAAAATGCAGCAGCCAAAAAATTTTTCGAAGGACTGTCATACAGCAATAAACTGCGTCATGTGATGGCCATTGAGCAGGCGAAGACGGATGAAACACGCCAGCGGCGCATAGATAAGGTAGTTAGTATGATGGAGGAGGGGAGGAGTTAACAATTACGAATTACGAATTATAAATTACGAAAGCTGACAGGATGTACCCGAAAGACATACAGCCGTGGTATTAGAATAATCAAAAGATTTGTCTTATTTTGTATCAGTAACATCTTTACCTGATATAAACTCTCCCCTTATGAAACTACCCCTTCTTTCTTTGATTTCGGCAGCAGCTTTTATAACCGTGGCGGCTTTCCGGTATACATCAACAACCACAAAAGAAGCCTTACTGAAAAATCCCGTTCAGAAACAATTAAACGTTAGCTGTTCGCCGGCATACATTCCATCAGTCGATGAATCGATTCCACGCTTAACAGGCTGGGGAAATTATAACTGGAAGATTACTACCACATCTGATAGCGCCCAGTTTTACTTTAACCAGGGCATAAACATGTATTATGCATTCCACATAATTGAAGCAAGGGCATCTTTTGATAAGGCCACGCGCTTTGATCAAAAATGTGCCATGGCATGGTGGGGCAAGGCCCTGGCTTTTGGTCCCAATATTAACGACTACATCTATCAACGTCCTTCCGAAGCTTTTTCATCAGCGATGAAAGCAAACGAACTAAAAGCGGGATGTACAAAAACAGAAAAGACTCTCATAGAGGCAATGACTGTTCGTTATTCTGACGATAGCACCAGGGAGCAGGGTGGCTTAAACATAATGTATAAAGATGCTCTGGGTAAGGCATTTAAATCAAATCCAAATAATGCAGATGTTAGCGCACTGTATGCCGAATCTATAATGATGCTTCATCCCTGGGATTATTATAATAGAGATTATACACTAAAGCAATGGACGCCTGAATTATTAAGTGTTTTAAAAAACACGCTGACGATGCATCCAAGGCACCCGGGTGCTAATCATTTTTACGTGCATGCAGTGGAAGCCTCTTCAAAACCAGGAGATGGTTTAAAAAGCGCTACCTTCCTGGCAACAGCAATGCCCGATGTGTCGCATATTACGCACATGCCTTCACATATTTATATTCGTACCGGAAACTATAACCAGGGCATCGGGGCAAATGACCGGGCACTCAATGGTTATAATAAATATCTGTCGCTCTTTCCTCCCGTCACTGAAAACCTGCCATTATATAGTCTGCATAATACTCACATGAAAATGAGTTGCGCACAAATGGCCGGTAACTTTGCGCAGGCAACGGAGGCAGCAAAAAAACTGCAACAGGAAATTCCGGCAGAATATCTTTCCTTTCCGGGAGCGCTGGGAAATATGATCCGTTTTATTTATGTAATGCCATTGCTAAACCAGGTTCGATTTGGCAAATGGGAGGAAATACTTGCATTAAAGTTGGATGACTCGCTGCAAAATGTTTCCATCATGTTGCATTTTGCCAGGGGAATGGCTTTGGCAAAGTTACACCAGCCCGATGAGGCCTCTGAAGAATTGAAGCAACTGAAAGATAAATTAAAAGAACCGGCATTAAAAGAACCGGTGATTCCTTTCAATTCAGTATATGATGCTTTTGTGGTGGCTGATAATATTCTTGCCGGCACTTTAGCGGAAAGCAAAAAAGATTTCAAGAACGCCATTATGTTTTTTGAACAGGCTGTATCCGCAGAAGACAGCCTGGTATATAATGAACCCCGTGACTTGCTCATTCCGTCAAGGCAATACCTGGGAAATGCTTTACTGATGGCCGGGAAGTTGAATGAGGCTATTGCAGTATATAAGAAAGATCTTTTTATTAATCCATATAACGGATGGTCCTTAACAGGAATAGAAAATGCTTACCTGAAAATAAAAAATGTAGCCGCGGCCACTACCGCAAAAAACCAGCTCAGGAATGCATGGATTATAAAGGATGTAGAAATAATGGCTTCTGTATTTTAATTGTTAAAGGCTATCAGCAGTCGGCTATCAGCCAAAAGCAAATCCTACATTGATTTACTTATGGCTGATAGCTGATAGCTGATTGCCGATAACTGATATCCGAATAGCCGATAGCCGATGGCCGATAGCCGATAGCCGATAGCCTATAATTTAAGAGGCCGCTAAAATCTACAACCGTCATTTCATTCAAAATACGGATTTGCGCATGAAAGGTGAAAAGAATTTTATAGATAGAATATTATGTTCTTTAGAAGAAATCGCTCAGCAAAAAATAATCTCAAAAGGCGAACTTATACTCGCAGAAGGGCAGATCGAGAAAAATTTATATTTTGTAGAAACGGGTGCCGTCAGGGTTTTCCTACTGACTGAACTAGAAGAGCAAACGATTCGATTCGGTTACAAAGGTTCCTTTATAAATTCTTTGTCCTCCTTTATAAAAGAAACACCTTCGGAATTTTATATTGAAGCCATTAGGAAGTCAAGCATTAAAATAATTAGTAAGAGCAATTTATTAAAACTGGTAAACGAAGATATGACGAGTTTACAGCAATATATTTCTTTGCTGGAGTTGTTAATCACGCAGCAAATTGAAAGAGAGGTCGACTTGTTAACCGTTTCTCCCTCGGATAGATTAAAGAGGGTATTGCAACGAAGTCCAAACCTTTTCCAGGAAATACCTCTTAAATATATTGCCTCCTATTTGAGAATGACACCCGAAACTTTAAGCAGGATTCGTAATTCTTGATTTTAATCAAGGCTTACATATTCAGCAACTATCAACTTTGCATAAAATTTATTTATGCAAATTGAAGCCAATTTATTAATCGATGATCTTTTAACACGAACAGAAAAATCAATTACTGCCGTCCAAAAATTTAAGCAATTGACAACCGGGCAATTAAATTTTAAGAGAGGACGCGAAGAATGGAGTGTTTTAGAATGTATAGAACACCTTAATTTATACGGCGACTTCTATCTTCCTGAAATTGAAACGCGGATGTTAGCCAAAAAGGGGCGAAGACATGATCCCATCTTTAAAAGCGGGGTTCTGGGCAATTATTTCGCAAACCTGATGCAGGTAAAAGACGGCAAGGTGAAAAAAATGAAATCGCCCAAAGATAAAAATCCGGTTAATTCAGCATTAACGGTGATCACCATTGACAGGTTTCTAAAACAACTGGAAAAACTAAAATCACTTTTAATGCAATCGCGGAATGTTGACTTTACCAAAACAAAAACAGCTATCTCTTTAACTAATTTTGTCCGGCTCAGGCTGGGGGATACATTTCGTTTTTTTATCTATCATATTGAGCGGCATATTTTACAAGCCGAACGTGCGCAGGTTATTTGAGACATTGGGAGACAATAGACTTTAATAATTGAATGCTCACACCATATAAATCGGTCTTTAGAAGCAATCAATTCTTTAAAAAAATAGAATAAGGTAGAAACTTTTTTTAAATGGAATATCGAAATTATATGATAGATTACAAAAGGGTGTGAATCATGGGTGATTTTATAATAACAATTTGCCTCCTTTTTATTATGACTAAATATTTTCTCATATGCGCCACAAAAGACCATGTGATGAAAGGCGTAGAAGCAGGATTTGCCCAGGCCGGGCATGGAAGAAAAGAGCTTATGAGTAAACCTTCCAAAGGTGACTGGATAGTTTATTATTCGTCAAAAGATAAATTTGAGAATGGAAAACCAATACAAAAATTTACCGCTATTGGTAAAATTACGGACGATAAGCCCTACCAGCCCGATAGCCATTCAACATTTAAACCATACAGGCGAAATGTAAAATTTAAGGAGAGCGAAGAAACGGATATCCGCCCGTTACTCGATGACCTTGGTTTTATAAAGAATAAAAAGCGTTGGGGCTTTTATTTGATAAGTGGCTTTAGGGAAATAAGCAAAGATGACTTCGATGTTATAAAAAACGCTATGAAGTAAATTAAAGCCATTTTAAAAAAAAAACTATAGTATGGAGCCTGCATTTTTTGAAAAACCATCCGACTTTAGAAAGTGGTTGCAAAAAAATCATGAAAAAGAAGCAGAATTATTGGTTGGTTTTTATAAAGTAGGCAGCGGCATACCAAGTATCACCTGGCCTCAATCTGTTGATGAAGCGCTTTGCTTTGGCTGGATTGATGGAGTTCGTAAATCATTTGATAAAGACAGTTACACCGTTCGCTTTACACCAAGAAAAATAACGAGTATAAGGAGTACGATAAATATCAACAAAGCTGAAGAGCTTATTAAACAGGGATCAATGCTACCCGCGGGGCTTGAAATTTACGCGGGAAGAAACAAAGAGAGAACAAAGATGTATAGTTTTGAAAATGATGCTAAAAAACTTATAATCATTTTTGAAAAAAAATTCAAAGCAAATAAAAAGGCGTGGAAATTTTTTATTGCTCAGGCACCCTCTTATCAAAAGACAACGATTCATTGGATAATGACAGCAAAACAAGAGGTTACGCAATTGTCAAGGCTTGATAAAGTAATAGGTGAAAGTGAGCAACAAAAGCGACTTCTTTAACATCAATCAGGCAGAAAAGAATTTTGTCGGCTAGGCCCATGATACCTGGCTTACAGTGTCCAAATTGAAATGAGCATTGAAAATTATATTTAAACGTAAACAATTATGGCAACAACATCCTCAGCAACTCAGCATGGTAATGCAAGTACAGTAAAAAAAACATTCAGCCGTGAAACCTCGGTAAGTATTGAAATTAAAGCGGACCCTTCCATCATATGGAAATTACTAACCAATGCATCCGACTATCCCAGGTGGAATTCCACGATTATTTTAATTGATGGTAGTATCGCATCGGGAGAAAAAATCAAACTTAAATCTACACTGGATCCTAAAAGAACTTTTAAATTGAAGGTGAAGGAACTGCAGCCGGAAAGTAAACTCGTTTGGGGAGATGCATTAGGGAACCGGGTTTATACGCTCAATAAAAATGGAAACGGGTCTGTGCTCTTTTCTATGACCGAAAAAATTGGCGGCCCCATTTTTCCCCTGTTTGCTAAAATGATTCCTTCGTTTGATAAATCATTTGAGCAGTTTGCCGCGGATTTAAAAAAGGAAGCTGAAAGTATTATGAATACCAAATAATAATGTACTGAAAAGAAAATGTCTCGACTATTAATGTCAGGTGTTAAAGGACACTTAAATTTTGGTGAACTCAATTTTATGATCATAGTAAATAGTACTATCAACGATATCAACACTATATTCGAATTATATGAAGCAGGCACCACCTACCAGAAAAGTGTTTCAAACAAACATTGGAAAGGATTTGAACGAGCATTAGTAGAAAAAGAAATTGAAGAAAACCGTCAATGGAAAATAATTATCGATGATCAGATCGCATGTGTTTTTGCAACAGCGTATAATGACCCATTTATTTGGTTGGGAAAAGATAAAGACCCGTCAATTTATATACATCGAATAGTGACAAATCCTTTATTCAGGGGTAATGGCTTTACAAAACATATTGTAGAATGGGCCAAACAATTCGCAAAAGAAAATGGGGAAAAATTTATCAGGCTGGACACAGGGAGTGGTAATGATAAATTGAACAACTATTATGTGAGTTGTGGCTTTAAATATTTGGGGATAAAAGAATACCCGGATACTGATAATCTTCCCAAACATTATATAGGAGGTTCTTCCAGCTTATTCGAAATAGCATTGCCTATAGATATCCTGTAGAATGTCTTATCACGTTTTACAGAGTAGTAATTTATCTGAAATACAACAAATCTGTCATCGCATTCTTCGCAACTTCTTTGTTAAGTTCTTTTCCGGCATCAACATATTTATGATCTTTAAACGCATTGGCTGCCTGTAACAAAACCGGGTAAAACTCGCTCTTGTTGTATTTGCTGATTTGTTGATATGCCCACGGTTTTTGACCCATTGCATAGTATGAGGTATGAGGTATGAGGCATGAGGTATGAGGAATGAGGTATGAGGTATGTATCAGCCGAAGGCTGATACTATATTTATAAAATAAACGGAGATCAGGAACTTTCAGCATTAAAGACTTTTCTACCTCATACCTCATACCTCAGAGGCCCCAAAAGCCCCAGAGGCCTCCGTTACTCAACAAATTTTATTTCTGCCAGGCCCAGTTTACATTTTTTGTTTAACTGCTCTATCAGGTACTGACTCAATTCGGGCGATTTAGCTTCATCATGCATATGCATAAAAAAGTAAATCTCTTCAATGCCTTCATCCAGCCATTTTTTTATGCGGGTTATCCAATTGTCTATTCGACGGTAGTCCGAAGGATGAAGGCTATTTCCTACAAAACGAACGAATGTTTTTGGTACGGTGAGTTGCATATGAAGAACATCCTGCCTGCCGGATGTATCTGTGATGACAGCGCCGATTTTCAGTTGGCGCAATTCATTAAAAAAACTTTCCTTGAATTTTTTGTTGGCGAAGAAATCCGCGTCTCTTATCTCCACAAAAAATTGGATATCTGTAGGAAGTGTTTTAAGCCATTCAATAAATTCAGGCATGTCTGCTTCTTTAAAAGCAGACTTTATTGTAATAAAGATGGGGCCAAGCATCCCCCCAAAAAATCGAACATTCCGGATAAAGTCTGCAGTTTGCCTGGCTTTATTTGCAGACGTCTTAACAAAGCTCAATGACTGATGTGCCTTAGGACAAAATTTGAAATTGTTCGTGTGAACCCTGGATACCCATTCCTCAATCTGCTCAGGTTTTGGAAACCTGTAACTGCTGGCATTTAACTCTATTGAATTGTAATGCTTCGCATATTCATCCAAAAAATTGCCAGCCTTTGTTCCTTTGGGGTATATTTTCCCAATCCATTCAGTGCGTCCCCATTTGGCGCAACCTACATAAACCAGTTGCTTCTTCGTTTTTGCAGCCTTTAATGTAGCAGTATTGCCCGATGCATCTTTTGGCAATTTGAATGTTATTTCTTCAAGTTCTTTGATGGGTATTTTTCCGAAGTCCATGTGAAATCAATTACGAATTACGAATTACGAATTACGGGTTGTAAAGTACGAATCGTAATTCGTACTTTGTAATTCGTAATTAATTCGCTACCACTACCTTTATCCCTTCTTCCTCCAAAATCTTAACAGTTTTAGCGGGCACACCATTATCGGTGATTATATAATGAATCTGGTCAAGCCCACAGATCTTACCTAACCCCCGGCGTCCAAATTTCGAACTATCTGCCATGATTACCACTTTTTGAGCAAGCCGGATCATCTTTTGATTCAGGCTAGATTCTATCAGGTTGGTTATCGATAACCCAAATTCAAAGTCAATACCATCTGTTCCTAAAAATAAGATATCACAGGATATGTTATCTAAAATAGTTTCAGCAAAAAAGCCTGCTGCTGATGCGGAACTGTGATGAATAAGTCCGCCCAGTTGTAATACTTCAACGTTAGGCCGGTTATATAATTCAAGCGCCACCTTTAATGCGGGGGTGATTACAGTGAGTTTGCGGGAAGGATATAGATAACGCGATAATTCAAATACGGTCGTGCCCGAGCCTATGATGATGGAATCTGTTTGTTCAGTGAGAAATAAAGCAGCCTTGGCAATTTTCTTCTTTTGGTCAACATTAATAAATTCCTTTTCATTGATAGGTTTTTCAATGGCATATGGATTATCGATTGACCCGCCACCTCTTCTTCTAAATAATAAATTGCGCTCCTGTAGAACCTTCAGATCTTTTCGGATGGTTACACCCGATACCTTCATAAGATCACTTAACTCCTGGATATCTACCCGGCCGGTTTCCCGTAACTTTTGGAGGATCAACTGGTGCCTGTCCGTGATATTTTTCATTGATGGAAAGCTTTTAGATAATTATTTGCGAGAAGAAACAGTAAAATTAATCCTTATATAAGATAAGATAAATAGTTTGTAACAAAATTAAAGTTTTGTTCTTTAATATTTAAAAATGGCTAAGGCGTTTAATTTTAAATAGTCCGGTCGTATTTATCCAGTAAATATACCGTGAGCATCAGTATCTTAAATTTGATCTGGTTGACATAACTTAAAAAGTATTACAAAATATTTAATTAATGGAATTAAATTGTTTTATTTTATTTCATTTGTTTATTTAATATTTGTTACTTCAGATTTATTCCTATACACTTGTAAAAGTTTTAGGGGTAAGTCTGAGGATCTGGATGATCATAGCCACTTCTAACAACAACTTAAACGATGCCGTCATGGTTGAAGAAATTACTTTCTATGGGAAGAGCTTTTGTACGTTATCACTACTTTTTTTCGCCGAAAAGGGATATGCTTTTGATGGTTCAGCAAAGGGCCCTTTGCTGAAACCCACTACCGGTGACACATATGGTCATTTTCCGGATTTTCCTGAAATTCAAACAGGCATTATCGGTTACGGTGCCGGCTTCAAAAAAGGGATAATGGTTCCCGTTATGGAACTTGTTGATGTGGCACCGTTAATATGCAATTATCAGGACTGGATTTTAAGATACCGGGCGGAACGAATCACCAGGGAATTTTAGCAAAATAATTTTTATCATCTATCAAACAGGCAAAATGGCAATTGAGGGTACATCGGATAATTCATGGCTTGATAAAACGGGCATCCCCAGGCACCTGGCCTGGGGATACCTTGGTATTTTGATATTCATGATGGGTGATGGGGTGGAGCAGGGATGGTTAAGTCCTTATTTATTAGAAAGGGGCATGAGCATACAGCAATCCGCTTTTCTTTTCACTATGTATGGCGTAACCATTGCCATTTCATCCTGGTTTTCGGGCGTGCTGGCAGAAGGATTTGGTCCTAAGAAAACAATGCTGATGGGACTGCTGCTGTATATTCTGGGGACAGTTGGTTTTGTTGGTTACGGCTTAACGAATCAGAACTTTTTCATCATGGTGATAACCTACGCCATTCGTGGATTTGGTTATCCATTATTTGCTTATTCTTTTCTGGTGTGGATCACGTACAGAAGCCCTCAACAAAAACTTGGCCGCGCCGTGGGTTGGTTTTGGTTTGTATTTACAGGCGGATTAAATGTTTTTGGCGCATACTATTCAAGCTGGGCCATTCAACACATCGGGTATGAAAATACTTTATGGAGCTCTATCTTCTGGGTTTGCGTAGGCGCTTTTTTTGCGCTCCTGTTAAACAGGGATAAATTAGTGTTGGAAAAGAAAGGCAGAACAGGCAGCAAGGCACAGGAACTGGTTAAAGGACTTACAATAGTAAAGGAAGAGCCAAAAGTATTATTAGGTGGTATTGTGAGAATTATTAATACAACGGCACAGTTTGCTTTTCCCGTATTCCTCCCAACATATTTGGCAACCTTTGGTTTTTCCACTACTGAATGGCTGCAGATCTGGGGTACGATTTTCACTAGTAATATCGTATTCAATCTTATTTTCGGGTTTGTAGGTGACCAGTTGGGCTGGCGTAATACCGTAATGTGGTTTGGCGGTGTAGGCTGTGGTCTTTCCACTCTTTTGTTTTTTTACTCACCACAATTATTTGGCGGAAGTTTCTGGCTGGTAATGTTATCCGGTGTTTTATGGGGCGGACTATTGGCAGGTTATGTGCCGCTTTCAGCATTGGTTCCTTCTCTTGTAAAAAAAGAAAAAGGCGCGGCAATGGCAATTTTAAATCTCGGTGCAGGACTGCCTGTATTTGTTGGGCCTGCCATAGTTGGGATATTTATTGGCTCCATCGGTAATGAAGGTGTGATCTGGATCCTTGCAATACTTTATTTTATCAGTGCGTTGTTAACTAAATTTATTACGCTTCCGGAAAACGCAAAAACAGCCAGCCACGAAACGTCGGTTCCTTTAGAAATCCAGGATTGATCATTAACCATTGAAACAAATCGCATGAAAATTTTAATAACCGCACCATATTCAGAAAAAGGCAGGCAACAATTAAAAGCAACGATCGGTGAAATAATATACAAGCCATGGAAGGAACATGGACGAGAATATAATGAACAGGAGCTGATACAGTTATTGCAGGAAACCAATGCAGATAGCCTCATTATAGAGCACGATAAAGTAACCGAACTGGTAATTGCGCAATTTCCCCATCTGAAATTTATCGGCGTTTGCAGGGGCACGCCATCTAACGTTGCGGTTAAAGCAGCCACAGAAGCGGGCATCCCCGTATTTTTCACTCCTGCCCGTAACGCGCAGGCTGTAGCGGAAATGTTTATATCGAATTTGATCTGCTTTATGCGAAATACGATTGCATCTATAGAATGGCTTAAAGGAAGCAACTGGGGAGAGGGTGCGTATACTTCTTATCTCCAGTTCAAGGGAAATGAGCTTGCCGGCAAAACAATTGGAATGATTGGCTTTGGTGCCGTGGGGCAACGTATTGCTAATATGGTCAAGGGATTTCCCTGTACTATCCTGTTTTACGATCCATTTATAGAATCCCCGGATGAAGCATTTAAAAAAACTACCATCAAGGCTGTTTTTGAAACAAGTGATATTGTCGCCATCCATTTGCCTGTAAATGAATCTACGAAAGGCATGATCGATAAAAATTTACTATCGCTCATGAAGCAGGACAGCATCTTTGTAAACACGGCGAGAGCAGTGGTGGTTAATCGTAATGACCTGCTGGATATCCTGGAAAATAATCGTATCAGGGGAGCCATTCTCGACGTATACTATCACGAGCCACCAGATGACATCGATAACAGGATTATTCACTTGCCCAATGTAATGGCCACTCCGCATATTGCAGGCGCTTCCTTTGAAGTGGACGATCATCATTCTAATATCATGAATGAAGCCTTAACAGATTGGTTCGTTCATAAAAATACTTCCTCCGGATTATTGTTTAACAAAGAAATACCTGGTGTTACCACTGCAAAAAAATGATAAACAATGGCAGCCACAAAAGCTTATTTAATTATAGATATTGGAACAGGGAATGTTCGTGTAGCCATTACCGATCAGGCTGCAACCATACTACATTTGGAACGCGCTAATGTAAATTATATAAAAGACGAGCTGTACCCCGATGCATTATATTTTGAACCAGATGAGCTTTGGAAACAGGTTATAACAATGGCGCAGAAAGCATTACAACAGTTACCCGAGATTGAAATTGTTGCCATTACTGCTTCGAGTCAGCGCGAAGGAATTGTGTTGATCGATGAAAATGGAAAGTCGTTGATAGGCCTGCCTAACCACGATCACAGGGGTCGCGAATGGGAAGATATGGTGAAACAAAAGGACAAGGTTTATCAACTAACCGGGCGTTATCCAACCTCGCTTTTTTCAGCAGTAAAACTGATGGGCGTTAAAAACAGGAGGCCCGCCGTCTATGAACGTTTTTCAACCATGTTAAGCATCAGCGACTGGGTTCAGTTCAAGTTGAGCGGTATAAAAAGCTATGAACATTCGCAGGCATCGGAAACGGTTTTGTATGATGTGGAAAAAATGAAATGGTCGCAGGATCTATGTTCTATTTTTAATATTGATAAAGAGGTTCTTGCCGAATTGAAATCCTCAGGTACGATACTTGGCAACATCCTGCCAGAATATGCTGATTTATTACATCTATCCAAAGAAACAGTAATAATTGTTGGAGGCGCAGACACACAATTGGCGATTAAAAGCACGCGGCCCAGGGTGAATGATATCGTCATCGTTTCGGGAACAACAACTCCAATTGTAAAAATTGTAAATGAGTTTATTATTGATGATAAACAACGCTCGTGGACCAATCGGCATGTGGAAGAAAATAGATTCATCCTGGAAGTGAATGCCGGTGTAACCGGATTAAACTATCAGCGATTGAAACAAATTTTTTATCCCAACGAAAGTTATGCCGTCATTGAGAAAGAATTGTCCGAAACGAATATATCCGGTTGTGTGGCATCGTTAGGCTCTCTGGTGGCGGAAGAAAAATCCCCGCTTACAAAAGGAGGATTTATTTTTAACACACCCGTGTCGCATGAACTGGGCCGCGCCAGTTTTGTGAGGGCCACACTCTGGGATATTGCCTGCTGTATTAAAGAAAACCTGGAATGCCTGTGTAGTATAAGCGGTGACGTTCCAGATTTTGTGTGGGCATGTGGTGGTGGATTTCAAAGCAAAATGCTTCGGCAGTTTGTTGTCAACCTCACTGGGAAAAGGATATTGATAAGAGAAGGATATCAGCAGTCATCGGTTGCAGGAGCAGCACTTGTTTGTAATGAAACCCTGGGAATAAAAACAGAACAGGGGGGTAGTATAGAAGAAACTTTTCCGAAGCAGGAACCTGCTGATATAGAATTATATAACGAATGGAAAGACGTACGTAAAGGATTTAGCAAACGCTAATGGAAGAACCTATGACAGCACCCTTCTTTTTAGGAATTGATATTGGCACACAGGGCGCCCGTGTGGTGCTAATGGATAGCCAGGGTAATGAGGTGGGAAACAAAGAAGAACCGTTCCTGTTAAGTATTCAATCAAGAGAAGAACAGTCTCCACAGGAATGGTGGCATGCCTGCCTGCGCTGCCTTACCGCGGTTGTTAAGGATGTCAGAACAAAAATAAATCTGGGAGATATCAAAGCTGTCTCCGTTACATCTACCTCAGGCACTGTAATTCCCTTAGATAAAAATTTTGAATGCCTGCATAATGCGATCATGTATAGTGATAACCGTTCTATAAAAGAAGGGCTGGTATGCAGGGAAATGGCTATGACATATAACAGGGAGAGCTATACGGGATTTAATAGTTCAAGCGGTCTTTCCAAAATGGTATGGTTCGTAAATAATTTCCCTGTCAAAGCGGCCAGCTTACGCAAATGGATACACGCTGCTGATTACATCACAGGTAAGCTAAGTGGTGCCTGGGCGATTACGGACTACACTAATGCGCTCAAATCAGGCTTTGACCTGCACCGTTATGAATGGCCCGAATATTTATATAAGAAACTACCTTTAAAAAAAGAATGGCTACCGGAAGTGGTCGCTCCCGGAACTCCAATTGGAACGCTTAGCCCGCGGGTAGCTTTGAAACTTGGACTGCCTGAAGGTATTATAGTAGCGGCTGGTATAACGGATGGCTGCGCATCGCAGGTCGCTTCAGGCGCCATAAACGCGGGTGACTGGAACACTACCATTGGTACAACCATGGTGATAAAAGGCGTAACCAATAATGAAGTAAAGGACAAGGAAGGAAGAATTTACAACCACCGACATCCGGAAGGTTTCTGGATGCCCGGTGGTGCAAGTAATATCGGTGCCGACTGGATAAACAACGGTTTTAAAGATGACGTGACCTTGCTCGATAAACAGGCAAAGGACCTGATTCCTGGCAGTGCACTGGCTTACCCACTACTGCAAAAGGGCGAACGATTTCCATTTATAGCCCCGGATGCGACAGGGTTTAAACCAGGGGGATTACCTCGTGTTCAATTATTTGTCGCCAACATGGAAGGCGTTGCCTATGTGGAACGGTATGCTTATGAACTCCTGGAAAAACTTTCCGGGGAAAAGGTGAAAGCCGTTTATACGGCCGGGGGTGGCAGCAATAGCGAAACCTGGCTAATCATCCGTTGTAATGTATTGAACCGGCCCATTTATAAAATGAAATATGTAACGGGTGCCGTAGGAGCCGCTATCCTGGGTGCTTCAAAAACATTTTTTACATCGCTCACGCTGGCAACCCGTGCGATGACGCAGGTTGAAAAAGAAATTCTCCCGCAAAAGGATCTTACGGAAAATTACACAGCGAATTATCATAGGTTCCTGCTGCTCCTGCAGGAAAAAGGTTATCTTAAAAGTGAACTCTATGCTTAATGTATATTTATTGCGCCATGGGCAAACCAGTTGGAATGCGGATGGTAACAGGTATTGTGGCCGTACCGATCTTCCTTTAACAGATAAGGGGATAGAGCAGGCTAATGCGGTTTTTAAGCAGCTTACATCCATTTCTTTTACGGCTGTTTATTCTTCTCCGCTTCAACGGGCTTTTAGAACGGCACAAATTGCAAGCGGAATTAAAGACGTGATAAAAGATCAACGATTGATTGAGGCCGACTTCGGCAATTGGGAAGGAAAAACAAGAGAGCAATTCATTGAAGAAGACCCGTCTTCATGGAATGCATGGTCAAACGATCCAACGAATACAAAAGCCGGTGGCACAGGAGAAACAGCCATGGAAGTAATTGAAAGGGTTGAGGCATTCTTTTCGTCTTTATTGCAAAAGAAGGTTTCAGGTAATATATTGGTAGTAGCTCATAACGGTGTGAACCGCTTATATCTTGCCTATAAACTTGGGATGCATCTTAAAGACTACCGTAAACTTGTACAGGAAAATTCAACCATTACATTGTTTCAACTGGATGCCCAGGGTGAACTTACGCTATATCATCTCAATAGTAAAATGTAATTTCATAAACGTAAATTTCGTTCTTTTATGAGGAAGTTGTATAATGAATTAGCCAATTGATTGGTATCAACTACTAACCCCATTAAAAGAGTACCGGGAGGAAGCAGAATTCTACCGTGCATTGTTCCGGAAAAAACTTAAATAAAGTTCGCCAGGTTGACCCCTCTTTTAAATCAGCCCAGGATTCTCTCCTCTTATTTAAATTTATTCCATCGCAATTAGGATGTTAACACTAATTGTTGCAACTTTCCGTAACATTTAAAAATAAATTATAGCGCATCATGCCCATCCCAATAATTCTCATTCATGGTTATTCAGACAAGGGCCAATCCTTTTTAAAATGGAAACAGTTACTTATTGCCACCGGGAAATATACGGCTGCTGATATCCATATATGTAGTTATCGTACGCTTACCAACGAAGTTACCATTAAGGATGTAGCAGAAGGATTTGACCGTGCATTGCGCATCAACACAGGCATCAGTGCCGACCAGCCATTTGATGCAATCGTTCATTCCACGGGGATGTTGGTGTTACGTTCATGGTTAACCGTATTTGGGCGCCATCAACGCCTTAAACATATCATTGCCCTGGCTCCTGCATCATTCGGCTCGCCATTGGCGCATAAGGGAAGAAGCTGGATAGGTTCCATTTTCAAGGGAAGCAGGGAATTGGGGCCTGATTTTTTAGAGGCAGGAGATTTGGTATTGGATGGCCTTGAACTTGGCAGCCGTTTTACCTGGGATCTTGCGCATAAGGATCTTTTAGGGGAGGACATTTTTTACGGACCCACTGATAAAACCCCTTATGTATTTACATTTTGTGGTAACAAACAATATGGCGGACTTAGAGGAGCAGTAGTCGGTTCGCCAGGTACCGATGGCACCGTGCGTTGGTCGGGCGCTTCATTAGACACGAGAAAAATAACGTTAGATTTTACCAAACATAAAGATGACGAGAATCGCTACAGGATAACTGACTGGCCTGCTCATGTGCGGGCAAATCTTGCAATGCCGTTTATACCGGTGGATGGCTTGAATCACGCCTCCATATTAGAAAATCCTTCTGCAATTTTAGTAGGTTTTGTTATGGATGCCCTGTCTGTAACCAGTAGTTCAATGTACAATGATTGGATAAAGGACACTTTAGAAAAATCGGCAGAAACTATTGCAGGCATGCAAGACAAATACCAGCAATTTCTAATAAAGGCCGCCGATGAAAGAGGCGATGGTATAAATGATTATAACCTGCAATTATATAAGATGGGTAAAGGAAAAGATCCGGAGAACGAACATAATTGGGAGCCTATTAAAATTGATGTTCATTCGTATAGCTCCGATAATAGTTATCGTTGTTTTCATATTAATCTGCGGGATCTTTTAGGAGATGACATCGAAAACCTGAAACTTGAATTTATGGCTTCTTCCGGAACAGTTTTATTGGGGTATTTCGATTATACAAGCGAGGACGAAAATATATTGCAAACTACAAACCATACCACGTTTACGATGGATCTCTCCCCGCTTTTAAAAGATGCTGCGGTAAAATTCTTCTATCCTTTTACAACTACTCTAATTGAAATTATTCTTAACCGTGAGCCTTTGCCATTTAAGAGTAAGAATGAAATCGCGTGGTTTTTATAATCGAAAAACTGTTACTTGTTAGAGGTAAACCTGTTAAATCTTAAAAATTCAATGGGCAGATCTGTTTTTCCCGTGGTCGCCAAATCGGCGAGTATTTCCCCGATTACGGAGGCAAATTTAAAACCATGCCCGCTAAAGCCAGCCGCTACTGTAACAAGATTATCATAACCCGGCAAGTGATCTAAAATGAAATTTTCATCTTCACTATTGGTATATAAACAACTTTTCAGGGTAAGTGTGTCTCCCGCTGCATCGGGCATATATTTTTCAAGAAAGTTCCGTAGCGTTTCTTCATCTGCGTGTTGTATGTCCCGGTTTACATTATCAGGATCCACTTCCACCCCGTGTTTGTGTAGCGCGAGTTTTAAACCTATGGGTCCGTTAAAATCTGTAACCGGAAGTATCGGAAAACCATAAAACATCCCTTCATCATCGTGAATGAACCAGCAGGGAAAATTACCCAGCGAAAAATCATTCCAGTTCCCTGGATTCATCCAGCCTACAATTTGTTTGGTCACTTTAAGATTGGTGGGCATCGAAGGAATGACCTTCCCTGTCCATGCACCAGCGGTTATAATTAAACGATCGGCATGGTATGTATTTCGGTTGGTGATAACCGTAATGATTGAATTTTCTTTCTTCCAGTCAACAATTTTTTCTCTTCCTCTTATATCCGCGCCATTCTTTATAGCATGGGAGGTATACAATGCAACCGCTTTCTCCGGGGTTATAAAACCCGCCTCGGGCTCATATAAAACCTGGAAATGAGGCGGGCATTGAATCATGGGATAGCGATGATGCGCTTCTTCAGGAGTGAGTATATCCAGGGCAATGTTATATTGCCGAGCTGCTTCCCTGCTGCCCTTTATCATGGTGGCATCCGGGCTGCCAAAATAAACAAGACCGGTTTTGTAATATACCCGGGTTGCTGTTAAAACCTCGAGTTCCTTCCAGTTATGATAGGCTCTTTCTAACAGGGGTACATAGTCGCTATGTTCAAAATATGCTTTACGGATAATGCGGGTTTGTCCTGCGTGCGAGCCCTGCTCATGTGGAATATCAAATTGTTCCAGCCCTAATACTTTATAGCCCTGTTTGGCAAGCTGCCAGCACGCCGCTGATCCCATCGATCCCACACCTATTACAATTGCCTCATAATGTTTAGATGACATTCAAATTGTTTTGATCGTAGTAAAATGTTTTATCCAAACTCAGGTCCGCAAATTAGATATTGTTCGCCAGGTATTCCGGGTAAGGGATTTTCTTTTTTATACATCCTCGTAAAGTGACGTTGTTTGGTAAACCCAATCGTATTCAACCAACTGATTAGTTCAATTTTATCGTATGGCACATCTACAACCACCGGTTGGTCAGTAAGATGATTCAACGCTTTTGTAAGGAGGATTTTTGCGTCAATGGTGGCAGATGCTATAACGGGTCCAACCTGGTGATAGTTAACCCCATCTCTTCCTGATACAAAACCGGTGATGCGATTATTTCGGTTTATTAACCACGACTTACCCGGATATTCACTCAACAAGAATTGAATGAGTATGGACCTGTTTGCACCAAAAATATATTCATCCAGCGCGATAATTTCCTGCAGATGTTGTGGCTGAAAAGGTTCAGGTAAAAGGTCATCTTCATTAAATATAACACGCTTCACAGATGTGTTTACCATTCGGGCAATCAGGTATTCATCTTTGAAGTCAAATTTTTTATAAACAGGTTGGCCCTCGGGAGTAGCATCCAGCTTAACAGAAATAAACACATTTAATTTTTCCAAAATAGTGGTAAGAAGGATTTTACTCAATCTATGTCCCCTGTACTCTTTATCAACCAGCACCATGCCGATCCAGCTTACCTGGTTGGAATAATTAATAGCTGTTGTAGTGGCAATAATTTTTTGATTGTGTTCAGCTGTCAAACATATATTTTCAGGATTCACCGTTAAGAACTTCCAATCCTTTTCTGTTTGATTCCATCCTGCATCGGTTGATAATTTCATGGCCCCTTTGATGTCAGTTTCCTGCATTGGCCTTAATATAAAGGTTGGTTGACCCATATAATTTTTATCTACTGTATAAAATTTGTTCATGGAATTACTAAAATATTTAGTAATTTCGTTCCGGAATAAAGCCGCCAGACGATGTACCATTTATTTATAACCCATACTCCAAATGGAGTATGTTACCTTTTAGCCAAAGACCAGGAAGGAAATACAGTGTATAAGTTGTCAATTACACAAACAGCTTATTTTGATCTGCGCGAAAGGTCAATCCCTGAAATCCCGAATGAAGGTAAATAATTTGCAGGTGCACAAGCGAACTTCCTTACCGTAAAGGACATACCATTCTTGTATGGTATGTAAATTCTTAATCTCCATACGAACGCAGATGACTTTACTTTACATGCTGTTCAATTTGGCCACCAATCCATGTTATTAATTCGGGATCAATAAACGCCGGGTGCCTTTCAGAAAACCATACATTATTTTCATTCCTGGCCAGTATAAAAGAGCAGGATCCGCGCTCCGGATGAACACAATATATGAAATAGCGACCTGTTGGTTTTATCCCAATATTGGCCGCAGCCATCTCTGGGTTAATATTAAGCAAGCCATTGTTTCCCCCGGCAGGAAACTCAATGGTGAAAGTACCGTATTGATTGTTGAGAGAAAGCATACGATAAAATTAAAAAACTTCTTTAATAGCAGGTAAACAAGCATAACAACGCTTTTTGTGAAAAGTTATACTGTTCCGGTTATTTTTAAACCAATATACCGCAAAACTATACCAGGTCATAAACTTGATTAAATTTTCAATAGTTAATTATGCTTTTAGTTTTTACTTTTGTTTATTATATTAGATTCAGTTTCATATAAGACCCATCATATCCGAACTCCGGAAGCTAAAAACACATGAAATGCCAAAGAACAACTTACAAACTATAGATCATAGTGACGTGATTATTAAATACTCTTTTGAATCCTCGCTTGGTGCTATGGAAAATAACAGGTATCAACAAAAAATCAAAGGTGATATTATCCTGCTAGATGAGTGGGACAACGAAATTGGAACGATAGGCAAGATTTCGGCGGATAAGCTGTTAATGAGTGTTGCAATTGATAATGGATGCGGTTTATTGCCGGTATGCGATATTGAACAGTATTTGATGGATATAGGCCAGGTAGTATATGATTTAAAACAGGATGATTATAATCCAGCCTTAAGCAAGGTGTTCCATGATAGTCTTATCGAAAGAACCATATTGATTCTTAATCACATAACATTTTTACCCCATTTCGAATCTTCCGACATAGAGAAATATGTTGTTAAAGACCTGTATAATAATTTCATTCAGGGTGCAGGTTTATTCGTGGTGATTTTAAATCCCCCAAAGAAACATCCGGATGACAAAATTGAAGACCAGGAGTGGAAGTTAGACAGATCAGGCACTAAACTGATAAAAAATCGTAAATACCGCTTGAGTAAAGTTATCAGGTATTATGAGAAGATTGGCTTCAAATATATTCCGGAAATAGCTAAAGACCTGGTGTTCTTGAGTCCGGGTATTATAAGCAGGGATTTTCATAAAGTGACGTTGGATTAAGTTGCGTTAATTCATGTACCTCTATCTGCTGGCCTTTCCAGGCAATGAGACCCGGTTGTATGAATGGTGGCCTCCTTTCGCAGATCCATTCGTCTTTTGCATACTGCTCGATAGTAAAACTGAACGGGACACGTCACATAAGACAATGGTAAATAAGTCGGACTTATAATTTGCCGGTTAAGCTATTGGATTTACCTGGCCCTCCCAGCTTTAAATAAATTTTTGTACACGACGTACTTTTTGAAGATTTTTTTTCGTTAACAAAACATGGTAAAAACAGTGGTGCGGCTTTCGATTATCATCACTGCCGTGCTGGTGATTATAGATGCCAAAGGGCAAGATCCACATTTTGCCGGCACACAGGATATGAATATCTGGTACAATCCCGCTTTGAAAATCAATAAAGTTCCCGACGCCCATATAAGCATCCGCAATGTTACTTACCCCAATATTATTGCGTACAGTAGTAAAGCAGCAACGATTGAATTACCACTGATTAGCAGGGAAAAAGAAGAGGAGGAAAATATTTTTTTCATGAATCTTGCAGCTGGGATAATTGCTGACAATACGGGTAACAAGTTCATGAATGCATCAACGGCAATGCTTTCGCTTTCTTACGCCCTTCCACTAAACTATAATAGTACCTACCTGGCAATTGGCTTCCAGGGATGTTACACATTTAATCGTGTCGGGTTCGGGAGCGGCCAGCAATATCCCGCTAAGTTTGACCGATATGGTGCGATAGCAGCCGCAATGGCATCTGATCCCTTTGAGTCAGGGCTTAGTTATGGATATCTGACTCTTGGCGCGGGTGGCGCGTTATTTCATAGCGGGCAAAATGAGCAATGGTATATTGGCGTTTCGGTCCGTCATTTCAACCATCCCTATACAGAGTGGACAAGTTTTGCACGGATGCCATCAAACTATGGGATCCAGTCCGCCTACACTATTAAAATCAGCTCACTGTATGCCGTCGGTTGTTATGGCAACTTTATATGGCGCAATGGCATACATGAACAAATTATTGGTGGACATCTTACTC
>JBDSBP010000639.1:0-5155 GCA_039921525.1 Chitinophagaceae bacterium
CGACGGGTTTCGTGGGTTTAATTTTCGCGGCCATACTCTCAGCAGCAATGGGCACCATCAGCTCTGGCTTTAACAGCTCCGCCACCATATACATGGTAGACATCCATAAAAGATATATCAACAAAAATATGGCCGACAAACAACAGCTGCGCATACTATACTGGGCCACTATCGTTATCGGGCTTATTGCTACCGGGGTTGGTATGAGTATAATTGGTGTGAGCAGTGTGCTGGACCTCTGGTGGAAATTATCAGGCATTTTTGCCGGTGGAATGCTGGGGATATTTTCTTTAAGTATGATTGCACGTCATTTTAAACCTTCTGTACCCGTTATTGCAGTGATAACAGGAACATTGGTTATTATATGGATGACCTTCTCCAAGTCATCTTTTTTACCGGAGGTTTTGCGCAATCCGCTTCATACCAACATGACGATCGTGGTAGGCGCTTTAAGCATTTATTTAGTGGGATCTTTACTGGGAAAATTGGGAGGCAGTACTAAATTTAAAGTTCACCCCTAACAATTTACTGATCATTATTCAAAGTTCGTAGTTTTGAAGGCAGAAAGTAATTTGATTCATTAAAAATCATCCAATATGTTTAGTAGCGATAAAAAATTTGTTCCTGTAATGATAACGCCTTTTAACCTTAAGGCAAAAGTGGATCATGATACTGTTTCAACCCTTATTGAATTTTACCTGGCTGCCGGTGTAAAAGGATTTTTTGCTAATTGCCTGAGCAGTGAAATGTATAGTATCAGTGAAGATGAGCGATTAGATCTTACCAGGCATATTGTAAAAGCAGTTAACGGCCGGGTGCCCGTGGTGGCTACGGGTTCGTTTGGATTGACAATTGAAGACAAGGCCATTTTTTCAAAAAAAATCTATGATACCGGAATTGAAGCCGTAATATTAATAACCGGCCATTTTGCGAATGTGGATGATCCTGATACCGTATTGCTAAAAAATTTCGACAGGATGTTCAAACTTACAGGTAACATCCCGATGGGCTTATATGAATGTCCTGCACCTTATAAAAGAATAATTTCATCGGAAATACTATCCACATTATTGGCTACTGACAGGCTTGTATATCATAAAGATACTTCCATAGATCGCGAACAGGTGAAGGCCAAACTGGCTGTGGTTAAAGGCTCCAAACTGGAGTTTTATGATGCACATACGCCAAACGGTGCGTTTTCATTGCAGATGGGCGCTAAAGGGATGTCATCTATATCTGGTAATTTTTACCCTGAAATTTTAGTATGGCTTTGTAATAACGCCACGAACCCGGAGAAACAAAAGGAAGTGGAATGGTTACAGTCAGAATTAACCAGGGTTGACCCATTAATTCATATTGCGTACCCGATGAGTGCTAAATATTTTTTGCAAAAGAGGGGCCTGCCTGTTCGTACCATCAGTCGATCGCATATATTAGAATTAACACCCGAACAGAAACAAACGCTTAATGAAATACATGCCAGCTTTTTAAACTGGTGTGAAAGAATAGACATTGAACCAGTTCATGTGAAAGCCTTGATTAAGCCGGTGATACACTTGGATCCACCGATTTAGGTACAAGGTATGAGGTATGTGACACTTCCCAATAACCTGAATTCAGGCTTCCATCAATTTGTGCACCGATGCGAAGCTGGCCAGATGACGATGTGCTGATTAAAACCGCTAATGCTACTAATAAAACTTCGCCTTGCTTTTTTGGTTTAAAATTACTCAATTAAAAAATTTAAGTTTCTACTGATCATATTGAAATATGCGCATACTCGTTGCTGTGATAGATTACTTCCGCTTATTTTAAACGGGATGAATTAATTACGAATTACGAATTTTCGTCTTCCCGCTTCCCGCCTTTAACGTAAGTTTCTGTTATTCGTCATTCGTAATTCAATGTCGTTTAGTTCAATGCTAAAGGACACATCTTTTTCCTCACTATGAAAAGTTTCAACCCTGAAAATGATTATAAATTAGATGAAGCCGGGAAAGGGCAAAATATATTAGCACCCGGTGAAGCCTGTGAATGATCGTAAGGTAACCACCTGCCCGGCAAGGGTGTAATACGTTAGCGGGGTATGCAGCGCTTTTTTTACACTGACCCCATCTCCGGCTAATAAATTACACCCTTACAGGGCCAGGTGTCATAATCGTCCTGTTTACAGGGCTTCACCGGGTGCTCGTATATTTTGCCCTCACCAGGGCGTGATTCAAGGAAATTCTCTTAGCAAACGATATGACGTTATCTTAATTAAAATAGTGGTAGCTTTCTTTAAGCACTTAATCACCTGATATGGGCATTAAGAATTGCATCCGATATAAGGAAGATGTGTCCTTAACGGTCGCCTTGAATAAGGAGGGGAAAATAACACCATCACTCCAAAATATGCTAAACGACAATGATTCGTAATTGATAATTAATTCCTACCTTTTAAGCCAAATAATAAAGCGAATGAAAAAGATGCCGTACTTATTATGCCTGATAGTTATGTTTAATGCTCCCATTTTACAAGCGCAATCAACAGGTGATGCGGGATGGAAAGTGCTTTTTGATGGAAAAACATTAACAGGCTGGAGGAAGGCCACCAGTAATGTTCCCCCTGGAACTGCCTGGAGTGTTCAGAACAACGAATTGTCTTTCGATACCGGCAAAGGCCATGGCACCGATATCATCACCAACCAGTCTTTTCAGGATTTTGATTTTACCCTGCAATTTAAAATATCGGAAGCAGGTAATAGCGGCATCAAATTCTTTTTAATCCCCAATACTAACTTAGGCTGCGAATTCCAGATAATTGATGACAGCAAACACCCGGATGCCTTACTTGGTGTAGATGGCAACCGAAAAACAGGATCACTGTATGATATCATTCCCGCCAGTAAAACCAAAAATTACAAGCCCGCAGGGCAATGGAATACCGCACGCGTTGTTTCTAAAGGCAACCATGTTGAATATTGGTTGAATGGTGGAAAAGTTGTGGAGTACGACCGGGGAAGTGAATCTTTTAAAAAAGGTATCGCTAAAAGCAAATTTAAGACTACCAAGGGTTTCGCTGAAGCCAAATCATCCCCTATTTTATTGCAGGCGCATGGGGATAAAGTTTGGTTCAGGGATATAAAAATCAAGGAGCTTTAGTGTATGCATTTTTGCCATCAGCTATCAGTCATCAGCTATCAGCCAGAACATTTCATACAAAGAGAGCTGCTGAAAGCTGATAGCCAGTGACTGCTTTTTAACAGGTAACCTCAATACTAAAAAATAACCATGAAAAATTCAAGAAGAAGATTTCTTAAAAATATTTCAGCAGGATCGGCCGCAGTAACATTTGGTGGAATAGGGGTTGGCTTCAGTTCAAAAAGTTATGCTAATATAATGGGGGCTAATGACAAGATCCGTGTTGCGGTAATAGGCGCCAACGGGCGCGGCTCCGGCATGGCTGCCACTTTTGCAAAGCAAGACAATACCGAGGTAATATATATCTGTGATGTAGACGAAAAGGCAAGGCAAAAGGGGATTGATTCAGTGGTAAAAGCCGGTAAAGAAGCGCCTAAAGGGGAAAATGACTTCCGCAAAGTGCTGCTTGATAAAAATGTGGATGCTACTTACATAGCAACTCCAGATCATTGGCATGCTCCTGCCACCATTTTATGTTGCGCTGCTGGTAAACATGTGTATGTTGAAAAGCCATTATCACACAACCCACACGAAGGGGAGCTGGCAATACTGGCGGCCAGGAAATACAAACGTGTTGTGCAAATGGGCGCACAGAGGCGGTCATGGACACTGCTCACCGAAGGTATCGAACAACTGAAATCGGGTGCTATCGGCAAAGTTCATCTTGCTAAATGCTGGTATACTAATTCAAGAGTATCCATTGGTGTCGGTAAACCTGCACCTGTTCCGGCCGGGCTTGATTACGAGCTCTGGCAGGGACCTGCCCCGAGGAAACCTTACCAGGATAACCTGATTCATTACAATTGGCATTGGTTCTGGCATTGGGGCACCGGGGAAGCGTTAAATAACGGTACCCATGAAATTGATGTCGCCCGTTGGGGTTTAGGCGTTGATTATCCACTCAGGGTAAATTCAACAGGTGGAAGATATTTTTTTAAGGATGACTGGCAAACTCCCGATACCCAGTTAATAACATTTGATTTTCCGGAAGCAACCGTTATATGGGAAGGTCGAAGCTGCAATCAATCGAAGGTGGAAGGCACCGATCGTGGAATCCTGTTTTATGGGGAGAAGGGTAGCCTGATGACCGGCCATGATGGTTATACGATCAGTGATGAAAAGGGAAAAGTGTTGAAAGAGATTAAATCAAAAGCCGTGCTGGATGGGCGAAACACTTCCAGTCCGAATGAAAGCCTGGACGGTATTCATGTGGATAATTTCCTCAACAGTATTCGTTTATCAAAGGTGCCGAACGCCGACGTGGCCGTCGGTTTCAAAAGCACGCTTATGATGCAATTAGGCAATATCGCACACCGGGTTGGACATACCCTTAAAATTGACCAGGGCAACGGGCATATTATTGGCGATGCGCAGGCAATGGCATTGTGGGGGCGCAGCTATCAGCCGGGGTGGGAACCCAGGGTGTAAGAAAGTTTATTTAGGGTTATTTATAATTCATAGCGAGACCAAAACCCGACGGATTGATGGTACTGGGAGGTTGGGGAGTGAACAATAGTTGGGCGTTTGCAGGGGCGGGGCTTGCCCTACTGACTGCGTACTTAACTGCTATAATTTTTATTTGGCACGTTCGTAAAATACAACATTAATCTGATGTTACAGGGCGGAAGCAAGCCCACTTCAAAGCCCCGGCAGTCAGTCCTAACCTGGCTTTATCACCCTGCTACCCGCTTAACATCCCCTTAATAAACTTTAAATTCTTTTAACCTCCCTTCGCATTAGTTTTGCATTCAAACCGGGTTATTATTTGCGAGCCTTATGCCTGTTCAAAATCTCAAAAAACTTACTGCGCTTATAAAAAAACTTCATTTAAAAGAGGTGCTTGCCCTGCTATTCATCCTGGTGGGGATTTATTTTTTCAGGCAGGAGCGGCATGAATTGCATTCAATTGTTCCGGCTCTAAAGCAATCTAACTGGCATTGGATTGTTATGGGCGTTTTTATTACCGTCGTTT
>JBDSBP010000640.1:0-16589 GCA_039921525.1 Chitinophagaceae bacterium
CTTCAGGAGCCTTGATTTCTAATAAACGCTTCAAACGATTGTTACGAATAATTACCCTGCGGTAAAGATCATTCAGATCAGAAGAAGCAAACCTTCCACCATCTAACGGAACGAGGGGACGTAATTCAGGAGGAATTACGGGAATATATTGCATCACCATCCACTCGGGGCGGTTAGTAATTCTTGTATTGGCATCACGGAAAGATTCCACCACGCTCAAGCGCTTCAAAGCATCTGCCTTACGTTGCTGGGAAGTTTCTGTTGCGGCAGCATTGCGAAGATCGAATGACAACTGGTCAAGATCGATTCTCTGTAATAGGTCATGCACTGCTTCAGCACCCATTTTGGCGATGAATTTGTTTGGGTCATCATCAGGCAGGTATTGGTTGTCCCTCGGCAGGGCTTCCAATATGTCCAGGTATTCTTCTTCGGTTAAAAGGTCTCCGTAATTCTGTCCCTTATCAACGCGCAAACCGGGTTGAATAACCACAAAACGCTCATAGTACACGATGGTTTCGAGCTTTTTTGAACTCATACCCAACAGGTAGCCGATTTTATTGGGTAAGCTTTTAAAATACCAGATATGAACTACAGGAACAACGAGTTTAATATGACCCATACGTTCACGACGCACTTTCTTTTCGGTCACTTCAACTCCGCAACGATCACAAACAATACCCTTATACCGGATACGTTTGTATTTACCGCAGGCACATTCATAATCCTTTACCGGGCCAAAAATGCGTTCGCAAAACAAACCATCTCTTTCAGGTTTGTAAGTGCGGTAGTTAATGGTTTCTGGCTTTAACACTTCCCCATAAGATCTTTCGAGGATATTATCGGGAGAAGCAAGGCCAATGGTAATTCTGGAGAATGTGGCTCTGGGACGATTTTCTTTTTTAATAGCCATATTGCGATAAGTAATTTTTAATAGTCATTTTGTCCACCGGCAGAATTCCCTTTATTAATAAACAAGGAACACAGCAGGTACAATCTTGAAACTCAATAATTTAAGCCGGAAAAAGTATGGTGAAAATGCCAATATACCTAAATTAAGGAGGGCAAAGGTACGTATTTAACATAAAAAAAAATAAAAGGTTGATAATTTACCGGTAAATCCGGGGTTTTTAACGATTGTAAAATTATGTCAAGATAAATAATTGTCAAAAGTGACCTGGAGTTTAGGGGCAGGGCTTGCTGTCAATTAGCCACCGACAGGCTGACCAAAAAGCAAGGGCGTTGCAAATGATCAGATATATAATGATTCGAAGGCTTCCAAGTTATTGACACTGTAACATTGGACCAACCTGGTAACCAAAGCTGATAGCTGACGGCTGACAGCCAACCTCATACCTCATACCTTTTCCCTACTAACCCTTTTCAAATACTTCTCCCTTATAACATCCTGCACAGGCACATTCCTAATCTTGCTTTCCAACCAGGAAATAATATCCAGGTAAGCAAAGGCCCTGGCCTCTGTATGGCTCATTTCCAATTTCTTCAGTTTCCCCAACAGCTTTTCAAAGGCTGGCTTTAACATCCCCGGAGACAAGCGGAAGGAATTTCGTATAAAAACAAAGATTTCCTTTTCTACAATACTGAGATTCTCCATTTTCGCCATAAAACGAAACACTGATTTGGTGAGGTATTCCAAAATTTCAAAATTTCCCAGTTCGTAATGGGCAATCAGGTGTAATAGTCGTGCATAACACTGGAGATCGGTACGGAGATCCACTTTCCAGTTAATGATTTTGTTAAGGTAATCAATGGCAGTACCGTATTCTCCACAGCCAAAGAAAAGGGACGCTAGTTTGTAATAGAACACGAGGATCCGGTGCCGGTCGAGGTATCTCGAATATTCAACCAGGTTGTTTTCAATAACGGGCACCAGTTTAAGCCCTTCTGTAAAAGTTCCTTCCATGAAATGCTTGTTCAGCTTGGCTATATTCAGGTACACGAAAACCTGTATCCGGTTGTTCTCATTAAGACACACCACTTTGGAGTTGGCGAATTTCTCGAAAATAGTAATCGTTTCGTCAAACTTTTTATGATTTTGCAGGTCGAAATGAGCGCCCAGCAGGTTATGCATTCCTTTTATATAATGAGCCGTTTCAACTTCAATCATAAAAGGTTCCTTTTCAAATAAATCCACCCATTTTTGCGCATACCGGTAATAGAGAAGAAAATCCTGCATGATAAAAGCATACCAGCAATAGCTTTGATAGAGATACAATTTTTCATAAAACCCGGTTACCCCCTGAACGTCAAACGAAAGGTACTCCTCAAAAAATTTTTTTATCGCAATTTCGTCTTTTTCATTTCTTGCATGCCCGTTTTTAATATACCAGCTATATAACTGCAGCGAAAGATTAGATAGCTGGCTAACCATCACCAACCGGTTGTTTACATAATTTACTTCCTGGGTAAGTTGGTCGGCCCGGTCCTGCATACTTCGGGTAATATGTAAGGCTTCTATTTTCTTCTCAAAGAATAATACCTGCAATAAAAAGGTTAATTGGTTATGCGCTTTGGCGTTCTCCTTAATTTTATCCAGAATTTTAAGACTTTGTAGATAAAGGCCCTTGTTATATAGAATTCGGGCATGATCCATCTGCTCATGAAGCTGAATATCTATATTATCATCGTTATTCAACAAACGAAGGCTGGCCAGTATCTGGCGATACAAATGAGCCTTGATATTAGAAAGCTGCTGTTTTTTTAAAGAACTATTTTTACGGAGCAGTGTCTCTTCATCATAATCGTTCATCTTGTCAAGAGCATCAAACAAATGGATAATTTTAAGGTCTACGGTAGCCGAATTTCTTTTAACATATAGTTTAAAATTGCGCTTTTCCGACTTTTCCAGCGACTTTATCAGTTGAAACAATGAATCCGTTGATCGGTTGGGCATCGTAGTTTATTTTCCTATAAGTGTATACCAGTAAAGGTTTTGAAAAAAAATTGCTGTTTCAGAGATGTAAAAGCAATGTAATATTAATTTGATTAATGAGTTATACAAATGTAATTTCGGAATGTGGGTTGTTTATCGATTGTTATTATGGGTAATGCTGATATTAAACGAACTCCAAATTTTCATCATTTTAAAAAAAATTATGTCCGGCAATAAAGTATTTATATTCGATACCACACTCAGGGATGGTGAACAAGTTCCCGGCTGCAAGCTTAATGCCATTGAAAAACTGGAATTAGCCCTGCAACTGGAACTACTGGGAGTGGACATCATCGAAGCCGGCTTTCCTATTTCCAGTCCCGGTGATTTTGAATCCGTCACCCGGATATCAAAGGTTATTAAAAATGCTACAGTTTGTGCACTCAGCAGAGCCGTACAAAAAGATATTGAAGTAGCTGCCCAGGCGCTTAAGTTCGCTGCGCGGCCACGGATCCATACAGGTATTGGTACATCTGATTTTCATATTCACGGTAAATTTAACTCCAACAGGGAAGATATTCTGTTAAGAGCGGTACAATGTGTGAAATGGGCAAGAAATTTTACGGACGATGTAGAATTTTATGCGGAAGATGCTGGACGTACAGACAATGATTTCCTGGCTAAAGTGATCGAAGCGGTAATTGCAGCCGGTGCTACCACGGTAAACATACCCGACACTACCGGTTACTGCCTGCCACATCAATATGGTGAGAAAATAGCATATTTGATTAGTCATGTTGCTAATATTGATAAAGCTGTTATAAGTTGTCATTGCCATGATGACCTGGGTTTGGCCACGGCTAATTCTATTTCAGGAATTATGAATGGCGCCCGCCAGATTGAATGTACCGTTAATGGGTTAGGTGAAAGAGCAGGCAATACTTCCCTGGAAGAAGTGGTGATGGTTTTAAACCAACATAGAGATCTCAATCTGTACACAGATATAAAAATTCAACAACTTAACCCGATAAGCAGGCTTGTTGCCGAAACCATGCGGGTGCCCGTTCAACCTAACAAGGCAATCGTAGGCGCTAATGCATTTTCTCATTCTTCCGGTATTCACCAGGATGGTTTTTTGAAAGATTCCCATACTTATGAAATCATTAACCCGGAAGACGTGGGGGCTGATGCCAGCAAAATAGTTCTTACGGCGAGGAGCGGACGAAGCGCCCTGGCTTTCAGGCTTCATAAACTGGGTTATCAATACACCCGGGATGATGTAGATGCATTATATAACCGCTTTCTCCTGGTAGCTGATGATAAAAAAGAAGTAGTAGAAGAAGACCTTCACCAACTGGCAACAGAATATCAATCAAATAATGAACAATTGTCATCAAGTCTCTCTCTCATATGATATGTTAGTTTGAAACAGGCGTGGTAAGCAAATCTCCACGTACTTTTAAGAAATATTAGCTATCATTTCACAAAGAGAAAGCCTGGTGCAATCATATTCAGTTTAATTAAATAAAAATAAGGGAAAGAGTTTCAGTGTTAAGCATTCGACTACTGATCTCATCTTTTACATACGTTATGGCGAAAACATTATTCGATAAAATTTGGGATAAACATGTGGTAAAAACAATACCCGGCGGACCTTCCGTTTTGTATATTGATAAACATTTTATTCATGAAGTAACCTCACCCCAGGCCTTCAATGGTATAGAGAAAAGAGGACTGAAATTGTTACGACCACAGAATACAGTGGCCACAGCAGATCATAACGTTCCTACTATCGACCAGCATTTGCCCATCAAGGATGAATTATCGAGGATACAGGTGCAGCAGTTGAAAGATAATTGTGCCCATCATGGTGTTGAGCTATATGGCCTGGGCCATCCATTCCAGGGAATCGTACACATTATCGGGCCTGAGTTGGGAATTACTCAACCTGGTATGACAATAGTTTGCGGTGATAGCCATACTTCCACACACGGTGCGTTTGGCTGTATCGCTTTCGGCATAGGTACCAGCGAAGTGGAAATGGTGTTTGCCTCGCAATGCCTGTTACAGACCAGGCCGAAAATTATGCGCATCAACATTGAAGGGGAATTGCAAAAAGGGGTTGTATCAAAAGATATTATACTATACATCATCTCAAAGATCAGTAGCAGCGGTGCAACCGGATACGCGGTAGAGTATGCCGGATCGGCCATACGTAACCTAAGCATGGAAGCAAGAATGACGGTCTGTAATATGAGTATTGAAATGGGCGCCAGGGCTGGAATGATAGCACCTGATGAAACTACGTTCGAATACATGAAGGGGCGTGAATTTGCACCATCCGGTGACGAGTGGGATACAAAACTGGCGCAGTGGAAACAATTAAAAAGTGACGACGATGCCATTTTTGATCAGGAAATAAACATCGACGCGGCTGAAATTGAACCAATGATAACGTATGGTACCAACCCCGGATTAGGGATAGCCATTAACGGCATGATACCTGTTACAGATAGTATTCCTGATGAAGGAGAAAGAAAAACCATTATCAAAGCGCTTCAATATATGGGCCTGGAATCTGGTAAACAGTTACTGGGAATGCCCGTACAGCATATATTTATTGGCAGCTGCACTAACTCCCGAATTGAAGACCTTCGATTAGTGGCTTCGGTTATTAAAGGAAAAAAGAAGAATCCGAAGGTGCAGGTGATGATTGTTCCCGGTTCACAACAAGTGGCCCAGCAAGTTAAGGCCGAAGGATTAGATAAGATTTTTGAAGAAGCTGGCTTCGCGATAAGGCAGGCTGGATGCAGCGCCTGTTTAGGTATGAATGAAGATAAAATCCCGGCCGGCGAATATTGCATTAGCACCAGCAACCGCAATTTTGAGGGAAGGCAGGGCGCAGGAGCGAGAACGTTACTGGCCAGTCCGCTTACAGCCGCGGCCGCAGCTATTACCGGCGTTGTAACAGATGTAAGGGAATTCAACTATTAATTTAAAAGCATGCAAGCCATAAATATTATAACATCCACGTTTGTTCCGATGCCGATGGAAAATATCGACACCGACCAGATCATACCGGCACGTTTCTTAAAGGCAACTACAAGACTTGGCTTTGGCAAGAATCTGTTCAGGGATTGGCGATACTATGCCAACGGAGATCCAAAAGAAAATTTCATTCTGAACAATTCTGCCTACTCCGGTGAAATTTTAGTTGCAGGGAAAAATTTCGGTTGTGGGTCATCAAGAGAACATGCCGCATGGTCAATACTGGATTATGGATTTTTTGTAGTGGTATCCAGCTTCTTCGCAGACATCTTTAAAAACAATGCATTGAACAATGGCGTAATACCTGTTCAGGTAAGTGAAGAATTTCTGCAAAAAATATTTGCATTGGAGAATGGCTCTGCCCTTACGGTTAACCTGGCCGAACAAACTATTACTATTGATGCAACAGGCAACAACGAAACATTCGATATCAACCATTACAAGAAAACCTGTTTACTTAACGGGTATGATGATATCGATTACCTGTTGAGCATAAAAGAAGAAATAGCCGCATTCGAAATAAAAAATTCCTATCAAACCCAACCCGCATGAATAAGAATATTGCCGTTATCTTAGGAGATGGAATAGGCCCGGAAGTAACCCAACAATCCATAAAAATATTGGACGCGATAGCACAGCAGTTCAGCCACACATTCACCTACACCTATTGTTTGATGGGTGCCGATGCGATTGATAAAACAGGTAATCCATTGCCGGATGAAACGGTAGAAGTTTGCCTGCAAAGCGATGCCATCCTGTTTGGCGCTATTGGTCATCCTAAATATGATAACGACCCCACTGCCAAAGTAAGGCCTGAGCAGGGTTTGCTGAAATTACGCAAGGCATTGCAACTGTTTGCCAACATCCGGCCTGTAAATACGTATCCATCATTACACCATCTTTCCCCTTTAAAAAATAAACAACTCGAAGGGGTTGACTTTATCATTTATCGTGAATTAACCGGTGGAATATATTTTGGGAAAAAAGAATTGAGTGAAGATGGCACGCAGGCTTCCGATGAATGTATTTATTCCCAGTCAGAAATAGAACGAATAGCGCATCTTGCTTTTCAATCCGCACAGAAGAGAAGTAAGAAACTAACGTTGGTGGATAAGGCAAATGTGCTGGAAACATCCAGGCTATGGAGAAAGGTAGTGCAGCAGATGTCCAGTGCTTACCATGATGTCACTGTTGATTACATGTTTGTTGATAACGCCGCTATGCAGATCATCCTGAATCCAAAACAGTTTGATGTTATCCTTACTGAAAATATGTTTGGAGATATCATCAGTGATGAAGCCAGTGTTATAAGTGGTTCCTTAGGGTTATTACCATCCGCTTCCCTGGGAACAGGCTCTGCACTTTTTGAACCCATTCATGGTTCCTATCCCCAGGCTGCAGGGAAAGATATTGCAAACCCTATTGGTTCCATATTATCTGCTTCATTGATGCTGGAACATTTTGGATTGAGCAATGAAGCAACATTAATTAAAAAAGCCGTGGAATGGACGTTGATCAATGGCTTTGTAAGCAGGGACATTGACTCGGTAAATAATTACTCCACTTCAACGATCGGAGATCTGATAAGGGATTTTATTGAGAACAGGCTTCCTTCGGTAGTTAATACAGATAATATTAACCTGAGCAAGTCGACCATTATATAAAATAGATACCAGGTAAAAAAAGAAAAATAAATTTTACAAAATTTACGAGAATGTATAAAATAATAAATTTTAATTGTAAGTTTGAAGTACAATCTTCTCTACATGATAAATACCAGGTTACATAATGTCATTACAGCAGGTACAATTAATCTGATTGTGGTGGTCATTATTCTGGGTGTAACAACCGGAGGAGGTCTTAACGTTTAATTCAATTTAAAACATAAAAGAAACCCGCCTCCAAAAGAGGCGGGTTTTTTATTAGCTATCAGCCGTCAGGTATCAGCTTTCAGCTAAGAAACACACGCTGGCAGATAACTTAAATTGAAAATTAAACAAAATATTAAAATAATTTTAAACTGAAAAGACATCGATCTTAAGCTGATCGCTGATTGCTGACAGCTGATAGCCAAAGCTCAAACAGGAGACACTCAACATGGACTACTACAACGATCAAACGATTCTTTACCTGAATGGCGAGTTTGTAAAAGCCGCCGAAGCAACCAATGATTTCTACAGCCAGTCATTACATTACGGGTATGCCGTATTTGAAGGAATACGTTCCTATAGAAATGTGAATGGCGAAACAATGATCTTTAAAGAAGTAGAACATTACGAGAGGTTAAAAAATTCAGCGCTGGCCATGAATATGCCTTATCCTTTTATTACAGAAGAATTGATCGATGCCACTTACTCCCTGCTCGAAACAAATAATTTACAGGACGCTTATATAAGGCCGTTAGTTTATGCTCCTGCCAACATGAGTTTTGTACAAAATACCATCTCGAATATTATGATCGCCGTTTGGGAAATGGCGCCTTTCCTGGGTGAAAAATTATTGAAGGTTATGACTTCTTCTTTCCAACGCCCCAACCCAAAAGGATTTAAAATAGAAGCAAAGGCTTCGGGCCATTACGTTAATTCTATTCTTGCCAGCCAGGAAGCAAAAGCCAAAGGATATGATGAAGCGTTGCTTACTGACATAAATGGGAATGTTGCGGAAGGCCCGGGGGCAAATGTATTTTTTGAAAAAGATGGTAAACTGATAACCCCTTCACCCGGTAATATCTTACCAGGCATTACAAGGGCAACGGTAATGGATATATGTAATGAATTAAACATACCTGTTGTAGAAAAATTATTTACAACCGAAGAAATGAAAAATGCCGATGCAGCATTTTTTTGTGGAACAGCAGCCGAAGTGATTGGTTGGGATTCGCTGGATGGTATCCCATTCAAAAAACCCTGGAGCGAATCTCTGGGAAAGATAGTTCAGGAAGCTTATAAAAATAAAGTAGTAAGACCCGTGGCAGGAGCTTCGGCTAAAAATTACGAAAGAATACCCGTATAATCATTACCGGTAGCGCTGACTTGCGAAGTCTTCCAGGCTTCGAAAGTCTAAACCAGGAACCGTAAAATAAAAGGATCAACAGAAATAAATATAAAATAAAAAATGCCAAAGGAATTAAATATCTACAGTAAAACAATCACCCAGGATGTTACACAACCCGCTGCCCAGGCTATGTTATACGGGATCGGATTAACGGAAGAAGATCTTAAAAAACCGCAGGTAGGTATCGTAAGCATGGGATACGAAGGCAACACCTGTAATATGCACCTGAATGATCTTGCCAAAATTGTTAAGCAGGGTGTATGGGATGCCGATTTAGTAGGACTGATATTCAATACTATTGGTGTTAGTGATGGAATGAGCAATGGAACAGACGGCATGCGCTACTCGTTAGTGAGCCGTGATATTATAGCTGATTCCATTGAAACAGTTTGTGGTGCCCAATATTATGATGCGCTGATAGCAGTGCCTGGTTGTGATAAAAATATGCCCGGCTCACTGATTGCAATGGGAAGATTAAACCGCCCTTCAATTATGGTGTATGGCGGAACGATTGCCCCTGGGCATTATAAAGGCAAGGACCTGAATATCATTTCCGCGTTTGAAGCCTTGGGACAAAAGATCGCCGGCAATCTCGATGAAGCTGATTTCAAAGGCATCATTATGAATTCGTGCCCTGGTGCCGGCGCGTGTGGTGGAATGTATACCGCTAACACAATGTCTTCTGCCATAGAAGCAATGGGAATGAGCCTTCCCTACTCATCCAGTAACCCTGCTATAAGTGAAGATAAAAAGAAAGAATGCCTGGAAGCCGGTAAGGCTATAAGGATACTGATGGAAAAAGATATCAAACCAAAAGATATCATGACACGGGAGGCCTTTAGAAATGCAATTGTTGTTGTTATGGCTCTTGGTGGCAGCACAAATGCAGTGCTGCATCTCATAGCCATGGCAAAAAGTGTGGATGTGCCATTAACCCAGGATGACTTTCAACTTATAAGCGATAGCACACCAGTGATCGCTGACCTGAAACCAAGTGGTAAATACCTGATGGAAGATCTTCATAACATAGGCGGAGTTCCGGCGGTAATGAAATACCTTTTAAAACAGGGTTATATCAAGGGTGATTGCCTTACTGTTACGGGCAAAACGGTAGCGGAAAACTTAGCGTCTGTTCCTGAACTAAATTTTGAAACACAAAATATTATCGTACAAACAGAAAAACCGTTGAAGGCCACCGGGCATTTGCAGATCATTTATGGCAACCTTGCCGAAGGTGGTAGCGTAGCAAAGATCAGCGGTAAGGAAGGAAATAAATTTGAAGGTCCTGCACGCGTTTTTGATGGTGAATTTGAACTCATCAATGGAATTAATAGTGGTAAAATAAAAGCAGGAGATGTGGTGGTGATACGGTATGTGGGTCCCAAAGGTGGTCCCGGCATGCCTGAAATGCTAAAACCCACATCCGCCATTATGGGTTCAGGCCTTGGCAAATCGGTAGCTTTGATTACCGACGGCAGATTTAGTGGTGGTACCCATGGTTTTGTGGTGGGTCATATAACGCCGGAAGCATATGATGGTGGTTTGATTGCCCTGGTGCAGGATGAAGATATTATTGAAATAGATACGGTCAACAGAACGATGACGCTGAAACTAAGCCCCGAAGAAATTGAAGAACGCAAAAAAAATTGGAAACAACCTTTATTAAAAGCAACTAAAGGAATACTATACAAATATGCTAAATACGTTAAAACAGCCGCAGACGGATGTGTTACCGACGAAGACTGAGACAATCAGTGGTTCAGAAGTAGTGATGAAAGCCTTCCTGGCTGAAGGCGTGGAAACCATTTTTGGTTACCCCGGCGGTGCAATCATGCCAATTTACGATGCCTTGTACGATTACCGGGATCGATTGAAACATATATTAGTGCGCCATGAGCAGGGAGGTATCCATGCCGCGCAGGGCTATGCACGTTCTTCCGGGCGAGTGGGTGTGGTGTTCGCCACCAGCGGCCCCGGCGCTACCAACCTGGTTACAGGCCTCGCCGACGCTCAAATTGATAGTACTCCGCTGGTATGCATCACGGGACAGGTATTTGCACATCTGCTTGGTACTGATGCCTTCCAGGAAATTGATGTCATCAATATCACCACACCTGTTACCAAATGGAATTACCAGGTTACCGATGCCAATGAATTACCCTCCGTTTTGGCAAAAGCATTTCATATCGCAAAAAGCGGAAGGCCTGGACCTGTTCTGATTGATATCACCAAAAATGCGCAGCTTCAGAAAATAGAATACGAAGGGTACGTGCCTTGCGATTTCATTAGAAGTTATCGCCCCAAACCAATAGTTCGCAGGGAACATGTTGCAGAAGCCGCAAAACTGATCAACGAAGCTCAAAAACCTTTCGTTATCTGGGGCCAGGGAGTTATTCTTGGGAAAGCGGAAAATGAGTTTAAAACATTCATTGAGAAATCAGGCATTCCATCAGCCTGGACTATACTCGGCCTCAGCGCCATCCCTAGCAACCATCCGCTCAACGTGGGTATGCTGGGTATGCACGGCAACTACGGCCCAAATGTATTAACCAACGACTGTGATCTTCTTATCGCTATCGGCATGCGTTTCGATGACCGGGTTACAGGGCGTCTGGATAAATATGCCAAGCAATGTAAAATCATTCATCTTGATATCGATCCTTCTGAAATTGACAAGAATGTAAAAGCAACCGTTGGCGTATGGGGCGATTGTAAAGAAACGCTGCCAATGCTCACCGAACTCGTTGAAGAAAATACGTATCCCGAATGGCTGCAAAAGTTTAATGATTACCGCCAGGAAGAAACAGATATCGTTATCAATGATGAGTTGCATCCCCATACTGACGAAATGACGATGGGTGAAGTAATAAATGTGCTTAATGAACTTACAAATGGCGACGCTATTATTGTAACAGACGTCGGTCAGCACCAGATGGTCGCTTGCCGGTACGCTAAATTCAACCAGTCGAAAAGTAATATCACCTCAGGTGGCTTAGGTACCATGGGCTTTGCCTTGCCGGCAGCAATAGGTGCTAAATTCGGAGCACCGGAGCGCACAGTCATTGCCGTTATAGGCGATGGTGGCTTCCAGATGACCCTGCAGGAATTGGGTACCATTATGCAGAGTGAAGTAAACGTAAAGATTCTCATTTTAAATAATCGTTTCCTGGGAATGGTGCGCCAGTGGCAGCAATTATTTCATGATAAGAGATATTCGTTTGTTGATATTACAAGTCCTGATTTTGTGATGGTGGCCAAAGGATATGGAATAGCCGGACAAAGCATTACAGACAGGAAGAATTTAAAAAATGCATTGCGGGAAATGCTCGACCATGATGGCGCTTACCTTTTGGAAGCAATGGTAGGTAAAGAAAATAATGTATTCCCCATGGTTCCGCAAGGTTGCAGCGTTAGCGAAATAAGGCTGAAGTAATGGTTAGTGGTTAATGGTTAATTATTAACCATTGATAATTTACCATTAATAATTAACCATTAATAATTAATAATTACTTACATGTTAAAACAGGAATTCACAATAACGGTGTATACGGAAAATCAAATTGGCTTGCTTACCCGCATTGCCACTATATTTTCACGGCGAAAAATAAATATTGACAGTCTCAATACTTCTCCTTCTGAGATAGAAGGTATCCATCGCTTCACCATTGTCATAGACGAAATGGAAGAAGTTGTTCGCAAGCTGGCACGCCAGATTGAAAAGCAGGTGGAGGTGCTAAAAGTTTATTATAATACCAACGAAGAAATTGTATGGCAGGAGATGGCCTTGTACAAAGTGCCCACAGATGAGATAACAGAAAAAGTAAAAGTGGAAAGACTTTTACGTCAATATGGTGCAAGAGCCGTCGTGATCCGTAAAGACTATACCGTTTTCGAAACTACCGGTCAACGCGAAGAAACAAACAAACTTGTCCAGGTGTTGGAACCATACGGTTTGATAGAATTTGTACGCACGGCAAGAGTGGCGATTATCAAATCAAGTCATGGCTTCCACCGAAAACTTAAAGAGTTTGAAGCAATGGAACCTGGAACTAAAGTAATTGAAAATGAATTCCTGTCGAAACAGGATGAGGTTTTTTCGATGTGAGGATCGGCTGTCATCTTTCAGCTATCGGCTATCAGCTATCAGCTGTTCGCCAGGTAGGTTAGATCTGAAAGTTTTGATAGATAACCTGAAACGAATTCTTTATTAAAACATAAGGTTTAAATCGAAATCTATAATTGGAAACAAAGCCGATAGCTGACTGCTGATAGCCGACAGCCATTCGCAAAAAAGTAACAATCAACTATTAAAAACACAAACATGGCAAAACTAAATTTTGGTGGTGTTGAAGAAAATGTGGTGACCAGGGAAGAGTTCCCATTATCTAAAGCACAACAGGTATTAAAAGACGAAGTTGTAGCAGTGATAGGTTATGGGGTACAGGGCCCGGGTCAGGCTTTAAATCAAAGAGAAAACGGTATCAATGTAATTGTTGGGCAACGCAAAAATTCAAAATCCTGGGACAAAGCAGTAAGAGATGGATTTGTACCAGGTGAATCGTTATTCGATATTGAAGAAGCCCTGGAAAAAGGCACCATCATTTGCTATTTGCTGAGCGATGCTGCCCAGATCCAGTTGTGGCCTACTGTAAAAAAACATTTAACTGCCGGAAAGGGATTATATTTCTCTCACGGTTTCGGTATTACCTACCATCATCAAACGGGTATTGTACCACCTGCAGATGTTGATGTGTTTTTGGTAGCGCCTAAAGGTTCCGGAACTTCGCTTCGCAGGATGTTTTTGCAGGGGCGTGGACTGAACTCCAGCTATGCAATTTTCCAGGATGCCACAGGTAAGGCTTTTGACAGGGCAGTAGCTATGGGTATTGCCATTGGATCGGGTTATTTGTTTGAAACTGATTTTAAGAAAGAAGTATATAGCGATCTGACTGGAGAGAGAGGAACCCTGATGGGCGCCATACAAGGAATTTTCGCGGCGCAGTATGAAGTTTTGCGCAAGAATGGCCATTCCGCATCAGAAGCATTTAATGAAACCGTAGAAGAATTAACGCAAAGCCTAATGCCGTTGGTAGCCGAAAACGGCATGGACTGGATGTATGCAAACTGCTCCACTACGGCACAACGTGGCGCATTGGATTGGTGGAAAAAATTCAGGGATGCAACATTGCCCGTGTTCAACGAACTGTACAACAGCGTTGCTACTGGTGTTGAATCACAACGTTCAATTGACAGTAACAGCAAAGCGGACTATCGTGAAAAATTGGAAGTGGAACTGAAAGAATTACGGGATAGCGAATTATGGCAGTCTGGTAAAACGGTAAGAAGCCTCAGGCCTGAAAATCAAAAAGCGCCGGCTGAACCTGTTTCGGCAAAAGATAACAAGCTGGCTGAAACAGCCTGATTATATCGTTACAGTTAACTCGGAATTTTTAAAGATTATTTAAATAATTGCTACCGGTAAGATTATGGCGACGGAATCAGAACCGTCGCCATAATATATAACTTGTTACAACCTTGCTTCTGTTACCCTATAAAAATAAATCCTTAAGCACCCCTCAGGAAGAAAAACATTATTGATCATGAACATAACAACAAATCCGGTTACAAAACTGGAATTTCATAAAGCGGCTGAACGAATTAAAAAGATCGTTAACAGAACCCCGCTGATGTATAACGATAACCTTTCAAAAAAATACCGTTGCCATATTTTTTTAAAGCGGGAAGACCTGCAGGTAGTGCGTTCATATAAACTTCGTGGTGCTTATAATATGATGATAAGCTTGCCACCCGGTCAGCTTAAACTGGGAGTTGTTTGCGCCAGTGCAGGTAATCATGCGCAGGGATTTGCATACAGCTGTAAGAAACTAGACGTCAAAGGAGTTGTTTTCATGCCTATTATTACCCCTAAACAAAAAGTAAATCAAACCAATATGTTTGGGGAAGGTTCCATCCAAATAAAATTGGTGGGTGATACCTTTGATGATTGCGCTTTAGCTGCCAAAAAATTTACAGAGGAAAATGGTATGACATTCATTCCCCCTTTTGATGATTTGAGAATCATCGAAGGGCAGGGCACGGTTGGCGTGGAAATTTTGGAAGATGAATCGCAAGTCGACTATTTATTTTTACCCATAGGAGGAGGAGGCCTTGGCGCAGGGGTTGGGAGTTATTTTAAAACTTTCTCTCCCAACACCAAAATAATAGGCCTGGAGCCGGAAGGAGCCCCGGCCATGTTCGAATCTTTAAAAGCCGGCAAGCCGGTAACGCTTGAGAATATAGATCGTTTTGTGGACGGCGCTGCAGTAAAAAGAGTGGGCGATATTACATTCAATATTTGTAAGAACGTTATTGACGACGTTCGCCTTATTCCTGAGGGAAAAGTTTGTTCAACTATTCTTAAGTTGTATAATGAAGATGCTATTGTTGTAGAACCCGCAGGGGCGCTTAGCATAGCGGCATTGGATTATTACGCGGATGTGATACCGGGTAAGAATGTTGTGTGCATAGTTAGCGGTGGAAATAATGACATAGATCGTATGCAGGAAATTAAAGAACGATCGCTTCAGTATGAAGGATTGAAGCACTACTTCCTGATCAATTTTGCCCAAAGACCGGGGGCCCTGAAAGAATTTGTAAACAGTGTGCTAGGACCTACAGATGATATTACGCGTTTTGAATACATGCAAAAGCACAATAAAGAAACAGGCCCCGCATTGGTTGGTATTGAGCTAAAATGCAAAGACGATTATAAAGCGCTGGTCGCAAACCTGGATAGATCTAAATTCAAATTCCAGGAACTTAATAAGAATGATGATCTTTTTGGATACCTGGTTTAATGGTTAATTGTTAATGATTAATTCTACTTTGACAAGTTATGAAGTGTTCTAATGATTCTGTTGCATCTCAGTGTAACAAATATATTTCAGTAGAGTAGAGCGAGAAGAGTGTTAACACTCTTCTCTGCCCCCTCGTCAATCCGTACGTGCGGTTTTCCCGCATACGGCTTTCCTGTAATCTTCTTTGCAAACTTTCACTTGGAACTTTAAACGCTGTATTTCGTTGGGTCTATTAGTCCATATTTATGGACTAACCTCTCAAAGGCTTGCTGACCATACAAGCGACTGCGTCTCTGGCTCTTGCGGTTATAATATCGATTCAATTTCTCTATCAGATAGTACCGTAACTTTCTCTTGCTCATGGCAGGGTAGCTTACCGCAGGTACATCGTAGTAGTTCAGCCATCCCCTTATCATTGTGTTCAACCCTTCTGACACTCGTGGAGGTGCAAAATGACCGCTTTCGTGTAAGAAAGTGCTTATCTTTTCCCTTATCTTTTTCTCCGACTTATCGCTTGGTATGATATTCCAGTAGCTTTTGTCGCGACCTTTTATATCCTTATCATACCTTACCGTAAAGCCAAGAAATTTAAACGGTGTTTCCACTGCCTTTACAAGACGTGTCTTACTCTCGTTTAGTTTAAGTCCCATCCGTTCCAGGATATTGCCTAATCTATCTACTGCCTGCTGTGGTATGCTGCTGCCCATCAATACAAAATCATCCGCGTACCTCACCATTTT